>JAGMES010000046.1 GCA_023128035.1 Halanaerobiales bacterium
TTGATATCTTCTGATTCCTGGTATTTTAAAAATACAAAAAATAATTAAAACATATACATTTTTTGGTTATTATTATTCTACTTCAATTATACTATTATAAGAAGAATAAGTCAACTTATTTTCACGGACTTAGTAGACTTTAAAGTCATTTTTAATGTAGTGCTATAACTATATTATCTCCCTTAAGGCTTAGCAGGAATATTATTTAATGAGTAAAATATCATAGAAATAAATACTTTACTAATTAGATGATTCATCCACTAAAATATGTGTCAAGGTAATTATAATATAATTTTACACAATATGTGTGAAGCATATATAAGGAAACAACTCTATATGTTTTAATAGAATTTTTTATGAGAGAATCATTAGATACTATAATTAAATTCTACTCATTAAAAACTTTAATATTTTGATTAATTAGTTTTTTATTTACTACCCATAAAAATCCGCAAATCGATATTAGGTACAGACCGTGAATTTAAAAGACAATTCAAATAAGCTAAGTCAACCTAGCTCATTTACATCTTACTGCGATAGTATTAATGAAATTTGATAAAAGTAATCAAGTTAGGATAACTGAAAACCGTTTATGTAAATATAAGGCTAACTGGTCTCCAAAAAAACAAAAATAATCTTTTTAAAAAGCTCAAAACCAACTCTTATTTCACTGAAATTCGGGTCATTAATACCAATGACTCAAATGAATTTTAACTTTCAAATAATCCCAATTACACTAATTCAGCACCATTTAGTCTCTAATTTAAACAAAATTTACTTTTACAAAACATTAATAAGATCTTGAATAAAATTATAAGGGGAATCATGAAACTCTAAAAATTCATCTTATTATCATCTTACTTGAGAATTACCCATCAATAATGATTCACCTTACCTAATCCTAAATCATCTTTTACTACAAACAATGCATTTTACTTTCCGCTTCATCCCATATTACTGTATAGCCTTGTCCTTTAGAACAAAAGATGGAAGATGAAGTATATTCAGGATCAGCAGATTTGTTATAGCCCTTTCTTTCAACCACTTCTTCTGTGTTATGACAAATATCATATCCACCAAATAATAAGCTTAGTCTACCTTTACCCTTTGTAAAAGAGGCTAACTTTGTACTATAATTCATAAAAGTGGCTACTGGAACTTTTCCCGTTATTATTGCCTTTTCACCAACAACTTTTGGTGAGTTAAAACTTCCATAGCAATACTGTAAATCTGATAACACTCTGCTAACATGGTCTAACTCCACTTTGATTTTAAATTCATAATACGGTTCAAGTAAGACATTGTTTGCTTTTTCTAGTCCTTGTCTTAATGCTCTATAGGTAGCTTCTCTAAAATCACCACCACTTGTATGTTTATTATGGGCTTTACCTTTTAACAATGTCACTCTTATGTCTGTAATCGACGAGCCTGTCAATAATCCATGATGCTCTCTCTCAAATATATGATGACGTACTAAGTTCTGATGTCCTTTTGTTAGCCAATCAGTATGACATTTATTATCAAAGATAATGCCACTATTTCTTTCTCCAGGCTCTAATTTAAGATGTACCTCTGCATAATGACCTAAAGGCTCAAAATGTCCATATCCGTTTACAGTAGTATCAATGGTTTCTTTATAGATAATTTCTGGGGTTCCAAATGTTACTATGAAACCAAAACGATCTTTTACTAGTTGCTCCAATACTTCTAACTGAATAATTCCCATAACATGAATATGTATTTCCTGTAAGGTTTCATCCCATTTAACATTCAAAGATGGATCTTCTGCCTCTAGAATTTTAAACCTTTTTAAAACATCTTTTTTATTTAAACTTGAATCAAATATTACTTTTGATTTTAAAGTTGTCACCATTTCATAAATTGCTTTTTCTTTTAAAGCTCCTATACCATCTCCTGCTGATGCTTTTGATAAACCATTTACTGCTACAACTTCTCCTGCTTTTACTTGATTTACAGTTGTAAATTTACTGCCATTATATATTCTCAGTTGAGTGATTTTTTCATGAATATCATTTTCACCATCGTTATAACACACTTCTTCTCGTATATTTAATATTCCGCTTAGCACTTTAATAAAGGTTGTTCTTACGCCATTTTCATCATAACGTATTTTATAGACCCTACCTGCAAATGATCCCTTTTCTGAGTAATTTGTAACGGTAAGGCTATCAAAACTCTCTAGAAAACTCATTATCCCTATATCTTGTAAAGCTGAGCCACTTGCGCATGGAAAGATCAGATTTTCTTTTATCATTGCTTTCATAATATCTAGCCACAGCTCAAAATCATAGTTCTCTTCCAAGTATTTTTCTAATAACACTTCATCTCTTTCTGCGATAAATTCTATTAAAGGCTCTTTCATCTTACCTTCAGTAAAGTTTTCTGTAATATCACAAACATTCTTTGTGAAATTCATTTTAATTTCTTCTATAACACTGCTCATATCTGCACCAATTCTATCTGATTTGTTTATAAAGAAAAATGTTGGAACATTATGTTTTCTAAGTAGTTGCCACACTGTCTCAGTATGAGCTTCAATCCCTTCGACTGCGCTGATAATAATTATAGCATAGTCCATTACTTTGATTGCTCTTTCCATTTCAGGTGAGAAATCAACATGACCTGGAGTATCTAATAAATAATAACTTGAACCTTTATATGACATCACCGCTTGATCAGTAAAAATAGTAATTCCTCTTTGCTTTTCTATCTCATGAGTATCTAAGAAAGTATCCTGATGATCAACTCGCCCTCTTTGTCTGATACTTTTAGTGTGATAAAGTAGCTGTTCTGAAAATGTTGTTTTGCCAGCATCTACATGAGCTAACACACCTATGGTTTTATTCATTTTCTCACCTCATTTCTAGTAGTATTAAAACGATTTTAGATATTCTGATAAATTTTCACTACATCTCTAATACAATAAGGGACAGTATTTAACATCTCCCACTTAGAGCTATCATCCATAGAGTTTACAATGTTATTATTAGGTACAACATCCATTGCTAATTTTAAATCTCGCTCATAAAGAGAATCGATATTTTTTATCAGATTAAAACTTTTATCCATTTGCTTATTAATACTTTCTAAAAAAAACTTTATCCACTGATTCAAATTTTCTTTTGATCTAGTCTCATTTAATAACCTATAATATGATTACCCCACAAAAAGTATTTTAGTCGCACTTGCATACCATATAAAGTAATGACCTCGCCAATTCAGTATTTTATATGGTATGCAAGCTCTTGTGCGACTACTTTTTGTGGGGTAATCATAATATTTATGTTTATCTTTTTCTAAAGTTTCACTTATAAATAAATTTGGGCTATCTGATACTTTTTGATCAAATAGATATAGTGAAATTAATATTCTTCCTATTCTACCGTTCCCGTCTAAAAATGGATGAATCGTTTCACACTGAGCATGAATAATTGCGATTCTTACCAGAGGATGCAGACTATCAGTAGGTTCATTTATATAATTATCTAAATTTGACATATATTCATCTACTCTTTGTGGAGGAGGCGGTACAAAGCTTGCTGTTTCAATAGTACATCCTTTTGGTCCGATAAAATTTTGAATCATTCTAAATTCGCCAAGAGCTCGATTTGCCCCTCTAACCCCATCACCTAAAAGTATCTTATGTAATTCTTCGAACATTCTTGTAAATATAGGTATTTGATTTAACAATCTTTCTCCATATTGGATTGCCTTTATGATAATTAAGAACTTCCTTTACATCGTTATTCTTTTCTTATTCCATTAATATGTTAAGTCCATTTTCCATTTGTGCTATCCCAAGCTCCAAAGAATTCACTCTCATAAACTACAGCCATAAATGGTTCTCTAATGAATTCAATTAACATCTTTAGGACTATATCAAAATCTAAATTTACCTGGATTATATTTTTTGCGAATACTTTCCACCTAGTCATGAGCTGATCTTCTTCAGATAACAATCCAACTTGTTCTAGAGTATCTTTCTCATAAAGTCTTCCACGATTATTAAGCGTTTCTAAAAGCGCTTCTTGCAATTTTCGTCCTTCAAAGCCATAATGATTGGCTAAATAATAGATATCATAAAAATCTTTCATTCTACTATTAAATTCCATCCTATCTATTATTGCATCCCACTTTTCAGCAATTGTTGATTCCAGTGAGTAGGTTAATACTTCTGGTTTTTCATAATCTTCTAGCTGCACTGCTAATTCTCTTATAACAGGTTTTGGAATAACAATATCTCCAACACCAAAATCAATGTCGAATGGTGTATTGGTATTTCCAATTATCCCTCTCATTTTAACCCTAGCACCATGATATTGTTTATGCTGAGTTATAGAACTGATACCTTTAATCTCAAAGCATATAAATTCATTCTCTGTCTTAATGTTTATAATTCTTTGAACCATATTTACTACTTTATCGTTTTCATTTGATTGATTTCTCATTAGAAAATCTATATCCATAGTAGGTCTACTTTCAAAATTAGTCAGTGCAAAAAGAAAAAGTCCACCTTTTAACACTAGATTTTCCTGGTATTCTGAATGACTTAATCTTCTTAAAAATTCTTCTTGGCAAAACAACTGTAATATCAATTGAAATGATAAACCTGATTTTTTTGATTTGTTTTTTAGTTTCTGTAATACTGATTTAGCAACATCCACTATAACCACATCCCAACTATTGTTTTTACTTTCTTCTCAGCTCTCATTTTTTTAGCATATTTCATAAGATTTGAAGTGTTTTTTTTCGGATCATTTACATAATTCATTACAGCTTGATTTACTAATTCTTTATCAATTTTATTTGAATTCCTAATAACATCGCAGATTGTTCTATCTCTATCAAAAATATTAATCTCCTGACCCTCATAAGTATCTTTAGTCTTACCAATACTCATAAATTTTTCATCAATGTAATAGGGTTTAACCTTAGGATAATCTATATTAAATCTTGGTCTTGCACTTCCTCTGACAACTGCAAGATGCCATTCATTTGGCGTTCTGTCTATATATCCATATATGAATAACGAAGAAATTAAATATATTACAGCATCCGGAAAAAGTCTGGTTATTATTGTAGCATCTGAAACAAATTCTTCATTCTGCCACTCATAATAACCTCTTTTTATCTTCACAATGATACCTTGATCTACAAGCTCTTTAAGTATTTTATGATGATAGCCTGCTGCCTGAAATTCTGACGTCCTTATAACACCATTATGCTCATCAAATATTTTTTTGTATTCTTCATACTTACTCATTGCAAAACTATCTCCTTTTTCATTTTTTAGTGTATACTTACGAATTAATTATAAATGAAATCACTTGTCCAGTCAATCAAAAATGTCTACATTAATAATTAAATGTAGACATTTTTGATTTTGCTATTCATATGTTTTTTGATTTTTATTCATCAGCAAATTCATAATTAAATCCATGTCAACATATCCCTACATTTCATATTCTAAACCCTAATCTAGCAACGATCTCACCTTTCAACTGCTTATTCCTATAATTTGTTTTTGGCTCTTCGCTATATTGTGTGGGTAGCTCTATGGGATCCATTGACATTTTTAGATACTTTGCTGCAGCTGTTATATCTTTTATTTCCCAAAACTCTTTGAGAGTAAGCTTCAAGTTATAAGCCTTAGCGGTTTTTAGATTCATTTTTACAATTTGCCATCTTTTAATACTTAAATTTCTGATAAATTTTCACTACATCTCTAATACAATAAGGGACAGTATTTAACATCTCCCACTTAGAGCTATCATTCATAAAATTTACAATGTTATAATATGTATTTAAATTATTTGCTAAATTACAAAATATTACCTAAATAAATCTAACAGATTATAATAATAGTACTTTCTCCCTCTAGATCTATCATCAGAATAGAGTAAATTTTTATCCTCTAACTGAGAAATATATCTTCTGCATGTTCCGTAAGGTATTCCTGTAAGTTCACTCATTTTATTTATAGTAAATATTGGACTGCCAAACATAACATTCATAATTTTTACAATGTTATTATTAGATACAACATCCATTGCTAATTTTAAATCCCGCTCATAAAGAGAATCTATATTTTTTATCAGATTAAAACTTTTATCCATTTGCTTATTAATACTTTCTAAAAAAAACTTTATCCACTGATTCCAATTTTCTTTTGATCTAGTCTCATTTAATAACCTATAATATTTATGTTTATCTTTTTCTAAAGTTTCACTTATAAATAAATTTGGGCTATCTGATACTTTTTGATCAAATAGATATAGTGGAATTAATATTCTTCCTATTCTACCGTTCCCGTCTAAAAATGGATGAATCGTTTCAAACTGAGCATGAATAATTGCGATTCTTACCAGAGGATACAGACTATCAGTAGGTTCATTTATATAATTATCTAAATTCGACATATATTCATCTACTCTTTGTGGAGGAGACGGTACAAAGCTTGCTGTTTCAATAGTACATCCTTTTGGTCCGATAAAATTTTGAATCATTCTAAATTCGCCAGGAGCTCGATTTGCTCCTCTAACACCATCACTTAATAGAATTTTATGTAGTTCCTTAAACATTCTTGTTGATATAGGTATTTGCGTTAATAATCTCTTTCCGTACTTTATTGCTTTATGGTAATTTAGAACTTCTTTAACATCATTATTTTTTTCTTTTTCTTCAACTTCAGATTCCAGGACTTCATCTAGTGTCACTTGTGTTCCCTCAATTTTTGTGGACTGAACTGCTTCATTTAATAATAAAGGATTCATTAAAATTTCAGCATCAATCTTAGTTTTTTCTAACATAATCTGGTATTTACCAATATTCGTACTTGCCTGAATTAAATCATCATAAAAATATAGAGGATCAATTTTTTCTTTTAAAGGTAATTTATAAGGTGAAAAAGGTTTCATAGTGTCACCCCCCAAAATGGTTGCTTATTTTCATATTCTTACTTTAGTATAATCAAAAACATAAATAATAGCAACTATTTTCAAAAAAATAGTTTTATGAAAACAACAATACCCTTATTTTATTATAACCGCAAATTTTGAAAGTAACCCAACACACTTTATATTTACCTACCAATAATGATACGCTTCACCGTGGCGATCTAAATGGATAATCTTTCAATGCTACTTTTCCCTTATATTTGATATTTCGAATCGAGCGGTTTTAGTCGGACTACCCATGCTCTTTGTGATTACAGGTCTTTCAGTCTATTCAACCACCCTTGATAGACTAGTATGGAAGATGATAGGTACACTTGTAATTTGTTAAATGATCATATAGGAAAAACCCTCAGCATAGGATATGCTGAGGGTTCCCAGAAGCTATACCTTACACGGTCTACGGCTTCTTTTAAAAGTATTTATTATACCCACCTTTAAAGCTGTGGGACTTAATCTATTTCATTGCTTGCCTTTATTATGCACGAAAAACATCTCCATGTCAACCTTATACAACTTAATTAATTTAAATCGTTCAATTTAGAAATCTCTTTACCTACTTTTAAATATACCATTAAAGTTCAGCCCATTAGCCAAAGCCTTTATTCGAGGTAATGATCAGTAAAATTTAGATGCCACTGAAAGAATAGGTTCGCTTCTTGCTTAGTGGCCGAGAGTTATCACATATTACATCTCTGCTAAATAAGCTTCATATCCAATCTTCTCAAGTCTCTCAGCCTTCTCATTCACTTTAACTTTCATCTCTTCTTTATATTTAACAATTGTTTCTCTGACTTTCAGATCACCAGTACCAATCATTTGAGCTGCAAGAATTCCTGCATTCGTCCCTCCATTTAAAGCCACTACAGCAACCGGTACACCAGATGGCATCTGAACCATAGAGTAAAGAGAATCTGCTCCACCTAATGAAGAAGTAAGTATTGGAAGCCCAATAACAGGTAGAGGAGTAAAAGCGGCAATTACACCAGCCAAGTGTGCAGCTTTACCTGCACCAGCAATTATTACTTTTAACCCTCTTTCATGAGCAGTTCGAGCATATTTTTCTGCACGTTCTGGAGTACGATGTGCTGAGATGATTGTCATTTCATAAGAAACATCTAGTTTTTCTAAAACAATAGCTACATCCTTCATTACTTTTAAATCTGAGTCACTACCCATCATAATTCCTACTAAAGGTTTGTCCATCTTTGAGTTCCCCCTTTTTAATCATTAAAAATTTATGTTAACAAAACCGATCTATAAAGCTTTATTTCCTATATCTTTCCGATAATGTTGACCATCAAATTTAATTTTATCAGCAGCATCATATGCTTTTTTCTGAGCATCAGCAAAACCTTCACCTAAAGCTGTTACTGCAATTACTCTTCCTCCATTGGTCAACCATTTTCCATCCTCGAAGCGTGTTCCAGCATGAAAAATAATAATATTTTCATCTACAACCTGACCATTCTCATTTAATCCGTGAATCTCTTTTCCTTTTTCATAAGATGCTGGGTAGCCTCCAGAGGCCATGATTACACAAAGAGCTTTTTCCTCTTTCCAGGTAAGCTTAGCATCAGCTAGTCTCTCTTCAATTACTGCCTCCATTAGTTCTACTAGATCATTTTCCAACCTTGGTAAAATAATCTGAGTTTCAGGATCACCAAAACGGGCGTTATATTCTAGAACTTTTGGGCCAGCTTCTGTCAACATCAAACCTGCATACAATACACCCTTATACTTAATTCCTTCTTTAGCTAACGCAGAAACAGTCACTTCCAATATCTCGCGATTAATCTCTTCAATCATCTTTTCATCTACTAGATTAGAAGGGGAATATGCTCCCATTCCTCCAGTATTTGGGCCTTTATCTCCATCGTAAGCCGCTTTGTGATCATGTGCAGGTGTCATTGGTATAACTGTATTTCCATCTGTTAGAGCAAGCAAAGAAAGCTCTCTACCTACCAAAAATTCCTCGACAACAATCTGACTACCCGCTTCTCCGAACTTTTCATCTTCCATTATATCTTCCACGGCATTTATTGCAGTCTCTATATCATGAGCCACTATAACACCTTTCCCAGCAGCTAAACCATCTGCTTTAACTACCAAAGGCACGCCTTGTTCTTCAATATATTTTTTCGCTTCTTTTGGATCTGTAAAGATGCGATAAGCTGCTGTAGGAATACCGTATTTTTGCATCAGATCCTTTGAAAACTTTTTACTTCCTTCTAGGCATGCTGCATCTTTTGAAGGGCCAAAGATAGATAAGCCAGCTTCCTCAAATCGATCAACAATACCCATAGTCAGCGGTACTTCCGGGCCAACTATCGTCAGATCAATCTTTTCAGCGCTGGCCCAATTCACCAACCCATCTAAATCATCGACAGCCAGTGGCACTAATTTAGCCATCTTACCAATTCCATCACTTCCAGGTGCACAATATATCTCAACTACTTTTGAACTCTGAGCTAACTTCCAAACCAGTGCATGTTCACGTCCACCACTGCCAATTACCAGAATTCTCATCTGTATTCCTCCCTTACCTTGAAGTTTATTTTTAATACACAAAAGTAAACTCATAATCGCATTTCACTAACAATATTATCAAACTTCATTGGTATTGTCAATGTATTTACGAATGATTAATATAAATACATTAATAACGTTCGTATATTTTAACAAAAAAAAGAGACTCTCTATATTATGAGTCTCTCTATGTTAAATGATTCAATCTCATTAACGATCTTTTGTAATACTTCTAAAGCCTCTTCAGGTAATCTATCAAACCCACCATTTTTAACTTCTCTAGACTCCACAAATCTTACTCTATCTTTCATTCTCTCTAGTAATTTTTGTTTATATTTTCTATCATCCATATTTGGAATGAATCCTTCGATTTCCATAATTTCAATATCTGAAAAACTCCCCCACTGACTAAATTCAGCCCGTTCTTCAATAATTTCTTCTAGCACACCTAATGTCACCTGTGGGGTAACTTTTTTATCCATAAAATAACCTGTATTTAAAATGTAGCAATCTACTTTATTTTCTGAAAACAAAGACTTAAACTTTTTATAATCATCAGCTAGAGGATACGTTCTAAAAGGATTAGCATATGGTTCTACAATCAGAGCTTCTGGATCAACACCTGGTGCAAGTCTTTCTGCTGATGTCCGTTTAGTAGCTAAAGTTGCCCCCATTACAGAAGCTAATATAGCACCCTCTAATTTTAGAACTGGAGGAAGTGTCGAATCTTTCATTAACCAAAAAACTGCATTGATTGGCTCATCAAACTTGTCCACTCGATTTGGTGACCAAAGTTTTGATTTTACTGCCCGACCATTTCCGTTTCTTAAATCTTCAGTTACAAGAACAATCTTGCCTTCCTCATCTATCGTTACTCCATTATTTTGTACTGTCACCAAATACTTATTATCATCAGAACTTAGTGGATAATCCTGAGTTTTATCAAAGTATGATGGCTCTAATGCAATCGAAGAACCGTCTTCAGCGGAAATAATAAAAGCATCATCATGTAAGACAGTAATATCATACTTGTTATTATGTTTAGCATGAGTTATCGTTGATTTACCTGATCCAGATAGACCAAATACACCAGCTACAAACTTACGTCCATCGGGTAAATTATATCTTTTCTGCCCACCATGACAGGAAGCATATCCATTTCTATTAGCAATTCCCCAAGCAAGAGTTAAAGTACCTTTTTTATGTTCTCCAAAATAACGCATCCCTAATAATGCCGCGCAATTATGTTCTGGATCAAAAAAAGTTAACCCCATTGGATGAACTGGATGTGACCAAGTTGGATCAGAAAATATGTATATATCTCCTTCGCTTTCAAGGACTTTTGAATCTTTATACATACTACAATACTCTTCATTCATATATTGAAAGTTTAGCATCCATGAATACAAAATATTTTCTTCGCCTTCAGGTATTAATAGGTGTGCTTTAACCATAAAATCAGGATGAAGACCTATACAAACCTGTGCATGATATAATTTTTTTCTTCGCGTATGATAGATTGCTTCTCGAATTTTACCTGCATATTCTTCTTGATCCATCCCTGATTCTCCTAAGATTTTTCTTGCAGCAGCACATCTACCTTTTACAGCTCCATCATTAAAAACAAGAATCTTTGAATCTCTATCTAATCCAATTTCTTCTGCCTTATAGACAGGCATATCTGTAACAATTGTTCCAGGTGAAGCAAAAGCTAAGTTGTATGCCTCTTTTAAATTATTCACATCTACGACGTTATTTCCATAAAAAGCGGTCTCAACTGTTGTTCTAATCCGAGAAAATATAGGGTTGTTGGATCCAATTTTATCCCATTCAAAACTTCTCTTTGTTGCCATTTTACTTCCCCCTTATACAGGTTTTGCTGTAGATTCCTAAACTACACCAAATTACTGTTATCAGATAGATTAAAAAGTATAGCACATTTAGCTATTTACACTCATTATTATTGCACTAATCACCACTAATGTCAATAAGTATAGCACATTTTTTTCTTCTATTTAGAATAATTTTTTTAAATTTTAAATAAATAAACTACTAAATAAGAATTAATCACATATTCTGCATCTTATTAATTATTTTATAAAAAAAAGAAACCCACCCTAGGGTGAGTTTCTTTTTGGCTCATATCAATTTTTTGTAATACAACAACATATTACTACACTGGACAAACAGAACAAAATACGTCTGCGGCCAGAATTGATAACTACTTATCACGTCGGATAGCTTGATCTCTTTCTGGTCCAATACCAATGATGGTGATCTTGACACCACTTTGCTCTTCGATAAACTCTATATATTTCTTTGCATTTTCAGGAAGTTGATCATATTCCCGAATATTTGATATATCTTCTGTCCAACCTGGTAACTCTACATAAATTGGTTCCAAATCTCCAACGATATTTTGATCCATTGGGAAATCTTTTAGAATTTGGTCACCATATTTATAACCTGTGCAAACTTTTAAACTTTCAAATCCACTTAATACATCCAATTTAGTTAAAGCAACCTGAGTTAAACCATTTATTCTAACTGCGTGGCGATGTATCGGAAGATCAAACCAACCACAACGCCGAGGACGACCTGTAGTTACCCCAAACTCATGTCCCTTCTTCCGTAACAGTTCACCCAACTCATTTTCCAATTCTGTTGGGAATGGGCCAGCACCTACTCTGGTCACATAAGCTTTAGTAACACCAATAACCTCATGAATAAAAGTAGGACCAATCCCACTACCTGGACAAACTCCACCAGAAGTTGGATTTGAAGAAGTTACAAATGGGTATGTTCCATGATCTATATCTAAAAGAGTACCTTGAGCACCTTCAAAGAATACACCTTTGCCTGCCTTATGACATTCATCAATCAAAAGTGAAGTATTAGTGATATGTTTCCGCAGTTTTTCAATATAAGGCCGTAAGCTTTCAATAATCTGATCTACATTAACAGGTTCAGCATCATAAACTTTGGTAATCAATAAGTTATTAAACTCTAAATTACGCTCTAACTTTTTAAGCAAAATTTCTTCATTCAATAAATCTGCCATCCTTATTCCACGACGTGCAGCTTTATCAGTATAAGCTGGACCAATCCCTTTTTTAGTAGTACCAATCTGGTTCTTACCTTTTCGCTTTTCTTCTAATTCATCTAACAACAGATGATAAGGCATAACCACATGAGCATTTTCGCTAAGAAAAAGATTATCAGTGCTGATACCGCGCTCTTCTAACCCTTCCATCTCTTTCACTAAAGCAATAGGGTTTATAACAACACCATTACCAATCACATTTCTTTTTTCAGGATACAAAATACCTGAAGGGATTAAGTGTAATTCAAAACGTTCAGTACCAACAATAACTGTATGACCAGCATTGTTTCCACCACTAAATCTAGCCACCACATCAGCAGTTTCCGCCAACATATCTGTAATTCTACCCTTACCTTCATCTCCCCATTGTGCACCTACAACAATCATGTTTTTCATCTCAATTCCCCCACCTTTCTCTAAGATAGAAGGCCAATTCTCGTAAAAATAGCATCTACATGAATAATATAATCTTCATAATTAAATATTTTGTCTAACGCTTCAGGAGTTAAATGCTCCATCACGCGCTCATCTTCTAATAATAGTTTTTTAAATTCTACTCTATCTTTCCAGGCCTTAAGAGCATTTGACTGAACATAAGAATAAGCTTCTTCTCTTAAAAGTCCTTTATCTACCAGCGTCAGCATCACCTTCTGCGAGAACACTAAGCCCAATGTTCGATCTAAATTTTCCATCATCCGATCTTCATGAATCCCTAACTCATCAATAACAGTAGTAAATTTCTTAATCATATAATGAATTAAAATTGTACTATCTGGAAGTATAACCCTTTCTGCTGAAGAATGAGTCAAATCGCGTTCATGCCAGAGAGGTACATTTTCAAAACCAACCATAGCATTTGCACGAACAATCCTTGAAAGACCAGAAATCCGTTCACTTGTAATTGGATTTTTCTTATGTGGCATAGCAGATGAACCCTTCTGACCTTTTTTAAAGGCTTCTTCTACTTCTAAAAGATCTGTTCGCTGCATATTTCGAATCTCAGTTGCAAATTTATCTAATGAAGAAGCAATATTAGCTAACACGCTTAAATAATATGCATGACGATCACGTTGCAAAATCTGGTTACTAACTAAAGCAGGTTGTAGTTTAAGCAATTCACAGACATTCTCTTCAACTACAGGATCTATATTTGCATAAGTACCTACTGCTCCTGAAAGTTGCCCAACCGCTATATCAGAAACAGCATCTTTCATCCTCTTAATCTGGCGTTTCAATTCTTCATACCAAACAGCTAATTTCAGACCAAAAGTAATCGGCTCCCCATGAATTCCATGAGTTCGCCCAACCATCAGAGTATCTTTATGTTCTAATGCTTTTTTACCAATAGCATCACATAAACATTTCAATTCTTTTAAAATTAACTCTCCAGCCTCTTTTAATAACAAAGCAGTAGCAGTATCTTTCACATCACTGGAGGTTAAACCTTTATGAACATATTTTGATTCATCGCCTAAATTTTCGTTAACTGCTTCTAAAAAAGCCAGCATATCATGACGAGTTCGTTTTTCAATCTCAAGAATCCGTTCTACAGAAAACTTAGCATTCTTTTTAATTTCACTAGCAGCCTCTTTAGGTATATCACCCAATTCAGCCATTACTTCTGCTGTAGCAATCTCTATGTCCAACCATTTCTGATAGACGTTCTCCTCACTCCAAATTTGAGCCATCTCGGGAAAACTGTAACGTTCAAGCATCTCAATCCCTCCAGTCTTTCTTACTATAAAAAGGATACCCTATAAACGTAAAATTAACCCAAATAGGTTTTGTTTCTATTTAGGCTACAAATAAACTACATACTGTACTATGATGATTTTATTAATTTGTATAATAACTATTCCTGTAAAACCAATTTGTATTATATTAAAAATATTAAACATTGTCAAGGAAAATTCGAATAATCAATGAAATTTTGTGTTCAATGTTCGTGTGTACGTAATATTTGCATTTTAATTTCACCTTAAACAAAACTTACATCTTAATTATATTTTAGCTTTCTCCATCAAACCCAAACTCTCCATCAGCATTTCAAACTCTTCCAAACACAACTGTTGATGTGCATCCGAACGAGCCCGCTGTGGATTATTATGCACCTCAACCATCAATCCATCTGCCCCCACTGCTAAAGCTGCTTTCGAGATTGGTACAATAATATCTTTTCGACCCGTTGAATGACTCACATCAACTACCACTGGTAAGTGAGTTTTAAGTTTTAAAATAGGAACTGCTGATAGATCAAGAGTATTTCTTGTCCATTGTTCAAAGGTTCTAATTCCCCGTTCACAAAGAATAATCTGTGTATTACCTCGAGCATATATATATTCAGCAGCAAGAACAAATTCTTCTAAAGTGGACATCAAACCGCGCTTTAAAAAGACAGGTTTTTTTGATAAACCTACCTCTTTTAGCAGTTCAAAATTCTGCATATTACGAGCTCCAACCTGAATAATATCAATAAATTCTTCTGCTAATTCTAATTGTTTAGCACTCATAACCTCAGAGATAACTTTTAATCCAAAATTATCTGCCACCACACGCATGATTCTTAAACCTTCTTGACCTAAACCTTGAAAACTATAAGGTGATGTTCTGGGTTTAAAAGCTCCTCCTCGTAAGATTCCTACGCCCATATCACTCAATTTTTCAGCAGTTTGCATCATCTGTTCCATACTTTCTACTGCACACGGGCCAGCCATAATAACTGGCTTTTCTCCACCGATCACTAAATCTCCAACAATCACCTTTGTATCTTCTTTACGCATTTCACGACTAACTAAGAGTTGTTTTTCTTTTTGCTTCTCTTGAAGTTTAGTAGAAGCTTTTGCAATCTCTTTAAAGAGATGCTCAATCGTTTCGTCAGAAAATGGACCTGTATTGTTAGCCACAATCTTTGCATACATAACTTGTTCTCGTTCTGGATCATAGATCGGTAGATTATTTTCCTTTTTAATTTGCCCAACTTTTTGTACAACTTCAGCCCGTCGATTTAACAACTTTAATAGCTGTTTATTTATTACATCTAACTCTTCGCGCAGTTTTTGTATCTCTTGAAAAGTCATAATCTTCCTCCTTTTAATCATTAAAATACCTTTAATGCCGTCCTATACTTAGTGTACCATTATTTGACTTATAATTCAATCAACATCTCTTTCTTTTTAGCATTTTTTGAATGAAGGAATCTAAGAAGAAAAACAGAACTTTATATGAATCAGAACATTTATGAAGTGGTGATAAAAATGAATTCGTATAAACAACTTAAAATCTATCGTACTCAAGAGTTGATTTTAGATGAAAATGGCAATCATTCTACCCAAATTAATCAATCTGTAATGCTAACCAAAGAGGCCATAGATGCAGGACTTTTGAAAGAACTTCCTGATAGTCTACTTTCTGTTTATCTTTATATTCTAACCCATGTTGGTGCAGATTTTTCACTAACGATAACTCCAGAAAAGATTGCAGAATTTGTTCCTCGGACTCCGATTGATATAGAACTCACATTAAAAATGTTAGATAATCGTGGCTATATTCAACTTATAGAAATTACAGAAGATCAAAATAATTATAGCATAATTTTAGCTAGACCTCCAAAAATTTCAGAAAAAACCGAGTCCTCAACATCGAACCTAAGTCAAATATCTCAACCTATCGAATCAGCGCCTAAACAAGTTTCAAATAGAGAAAATGAAGCTATTTCTTATATTTTACAACAAAAAGTCTTCTCTGAAGAAGATCTAGTCAGAGCTATCTCTCAAATGATTCCAGCACAGAATCTAAATTATGGATTCCGTCAAGAAGTCGACTATTGGTTTAAAACCTTTGAGAAGGAAGTCGTTAAAGAATTAGTCCGACGCACAGATGAAGCAAGGCAGAAAGATTCAGAATTAAATTGCCAGGCTTATATGCGAAAAATCGCCAATGACTGGATTGCTGAACAAATCTTTACTATCGAAAGTCTAAAAGAGTCAGACAAGCTATATCGGGAAACTCGCGCTCTCATTGAAGAGTTTGGAATTGAACACAAAAAACAGATGACACGTACTCACTGGAAAACTATATATAATTGGATTAATGCTGAGTCAAAAGATGATTTTGCCCTCAGCGCTAGTGTAGCAAGATTTGCTATTCAAGAAGCTATCAGGCGCAAAAGTGATGGGCGCCCCTCTTTAAAATATATTGAAGATAATTATATTAAACCTTTAAAAAAATTAAAGGCCAAATCAGTGGAAGAAGCTAAGAAGTTTACACAACGATCAGGGGGAATAACCCCTTCAAAAAACAGCAAACTTAAAAAAAATAATCAATCAGACCAGAGTAAATGGCAACTTGGAAAAGATTATACACGTTTTCGGGAAAATTAGTATCTCAAAGAATGGAGGAAATCTGAATGGGTTTTCAATTCAATAAAAACCTATATGACGATAATGTTAGACAAAAATATCTTGAAGCAGAAAGAGCGCGAGATTCAATCTACCAGAAATATCCTGATATAAAAGAGGTAGATCAATATCGTCAGAAACTAAAAAAAGAATACCGTTTATTACAGGTTCAACAGCTCTTAAGTAAATCTGATTCTACCAAAAACGCCACCCATTCTCTAGATAATCTAGCAGAAGAAATTAAGGCTCTTGAGCAAAAATACCAATGCCTTTTAGAAAACTATACTATTCCAACTAACTTTAAAGAGCCAAAATGGGATTGTCCTCAATGCATGGATACAGGACGTATCCTCAAAAATGGAGTAAGTTTTCCTTGTACTTGTACTTTTAAACATCGCCGTGAATTTCTCCTAAATAGATCTGGATTATCCAAAAAGTTAGAAATGTCTAGTTTTCAAAATTTAGATTTAAACCTTTACACCACAGAACCAATGGAAAATTCACCTAAACGATCTATTCGAAAAAACGCAGAGTTAGTTTTTGATGCTGCAAAAAAATTTGCTTATAATTTCGAGGAAAATACCAACATGCGTGGTCTTTTTATTGATGGGCATGTTGGTAGCGGTAAATCATATCTCTTGGGATGTATAACCAACTATCTAATTGACCGTGATATTGAAGTTCAATATGTAGTCTATGGCGATTTAATTCAAACCATTAAATCTAGTTTCAATTCTAACAGTCAGATTAATTCAGATGAAATTTTAAAGGAATTACAAAACGTTCCTGTCCTTTTAATTGATGATCTAGGAACAGAATATATTACCGATTTCACTAGTTCCATACTCTATCAAATTATAGATAAACGATACCGTGAAGAACGCCCATTTATCATTACTTCAAATTTTAGCTCTAATGAACTATCTCATCGTATGAGCATTATGGGAGAACGAATTTTTGATAGAATTATTGAAACCTGCCGCTATTTTCAATTAGTTGGAAATGTACGTGATAAAATTGTCTTTTCAAGACGAGGAGCTGATCAATAATGGCGATTGAAAAATCTCAACTACCAAAAAATAATTTACAATTAAAGTTGGATATCCATCGTCAAGAATTCCAGATCCTTGGAATTCTCCTTCAACACCCTGAAAAATTTGATGAACTTGCAGACTCTCTAAAACCTGAGCATTTCACCAACTCTCGCACCAAAATAATATATGAGATGTTATTAGAACAATATCGAGCTAATGGTCGCCTTTCAAGAACCAAACTCTACATTCAGCTAAAAAAAGAAGGGATCTTCAATGATCCTGATGAGCTGATTGAAGAATTAACCAGTGGTTATGCTTCCCTTTCTGAATTAGAACCTACTGTTGAATTGATCAAAACCCATTATCATAAAAATCAATTAATCAAAGCAGCTCAAATAATTGAAAAAACGGTTCAGGAAGAAAATTTAACAATAGATCAATACCAGACTAAGGCTCAAGAAGTAATTTTTAAAGCAACTACAGAAATTGCAGATGTAAATAAACACGTTTACACTATGGACGAAGCACTTTTAGAGGCCTTTGAGGCCTATATAAATCGAAAACATGGCGAAGTTGATGCTGGCCTTAGAACAGGTTTTATGACCCTTGATAAGCTAATTGGAGGCTTTAAAAAAGGACATTTAAACATCGTTGCTGCTGGTACTTCTATGGGAAAAACTACTTTTGCTCTAAATATTGCTCAAAATATTTTAAAACGTAAAGAATCTGTTGGCATAATCAGTCTGGAGATGGATGCAGTTGAGATTATCGATCGGATGATAATCAGTGAAGCTTCGGTACATGGTTGGAAATTCGCTCAAGGCGAAACTAACGATGAAGAAGATCAACGTATCTCTCAAGCCCTTGATCGACTTCATAGTTTACCACTGCTAATCTCTGACGAAAGGGGCATAAATTTTTCTCAAATTCGCGCCCGTCTGCGTAAATTCAAATCAGAGATGGATAAATTATCTCTTGTAATCATAGACTATTTACAATTAATCTCACTATCAGAAGCCAATAAGAACGAATCTACAGCCAGACAAGTTGGTCAATTGGTCGTACAATTGCGTAACTTAGCTTCTGAATTAGAATGTCCCATCATCCTTCTTTCTCAAATTAGCCGTAGCTTTGCTTCTAGACAAGATAAACGTCCTGTTCTATCTGACCTTCGTGATTCAGGAAATATCGAGGAGGTTGCAGATAGTGTAATGTTCCTTTATCGTCATGCACACACTAGTATTGGTGCTCGAGAAAAAGCCCGAGAAGAAGGAACTGAGAACCATGCTGAAGTAATTATAGCAAAATCAAGGACTGGCTCTACAGGGGCTGCTACCCTCCTCTTTGAAGGCGAATATACTCGTTTCCTGGATCCAGAAAATCTCTCTTATGAAGGAATGATGCCAGGTGAATGAAAATGAATTGAAATTTTGCATACACTTTACTGAAGCTTATTTAGCCCTTTATGAACATGGATTAATAACAGAAGAACAACTTGAAAAAGTGATTAACTTAATTGATCGGTTAAATGATTATCCACCAGAACTTTTTGAAGAAAGGCTTATGAAAATATTTAAGTAGAATAAAACCCCTATAAATAATATTATTTATAGGGGTTTCATTTATAATTACGTATTTCATTCTTCAATGATAGAGTGCATTTTACCTTGTATTCCTATAACAGCTCGAAATCATCATTATCTTTGTCAATCCTAACCATAACTAAATCACGGATAACCATACATAAAAGATTATTTGCATCAATAATTTCAATATCAAAGTGTACAAGATCACCCTCTTGCTCCAGCAACTTTGTATATGCATATACTTTCTCGTGTTTCACAAAAGGACGGTATAGAATACTTTCGGTAATTTTTCTTGGAACACAAATATATCCGTCCTGATGATAATCTAATAAAATTGTATTTCGGCATGCATTATCCAAAAGTATTGGTGAAATAATAGTTTCAGGGAATAAAGTATGGGCAAAAATACCATGGTTATCTGGAACAATCGCTTCAATAATAGCCTCATTTTTACCAACATAACCTGCATAAGTAATGTGTAAGAAAGCTGGTCCAAAGTAAATGAACTTTTCTGCTTGAGTATAGAATTTATCAAGATCCATTGGTATTGATTTTTCTAATACCCCATTCAACTGAATAGAAGGTTTAGGAACATCTACTTTCTCTGTACTGAAAAGAACTCTACCATTTGAGTGTACTCTATCTTTTCTAAAACTACACCTTTTGAGTTAGTGAAATCTGACTTTAATTTTGTGCTAATTTCAATTTCTGTAGGAGTTATCTTCTCATAAGTACCAATCGCTCTAAGAATTAGTGGATTTTTTTCAAAATGTTTAATAAATTTCATGAAATTAACGTCATATAGTTTTGTTAAAGGTAATTTATTCCCTATTTTTTCCACCATAGTTCTAGCAAGTTGTAGGAAAGTTTCCACATGTAATACTCCAGGATATACATAGTCTCCATCTACCCTATGATCTAACAAGAAAAGATCCTCATCTAAATGAATTTCATTCGTTACTATCATAGATTTACCTTCTTCGAATTTGGTTACCCTTTCAAGCAAATTATTTCTCGTACGATCACTGATCATTCCATCTTCCTTATAGATTGCAACAACTTCTTTTCTCTCTTGATCTAAAAAATCAAGTTGGCCTAGTGGACTATTTGTACCTAAACTACCGAAAATTAATACTTCTGGACATCCAGCATCAAAAATTAGTTCTCTCATAAATTTCTGAACACCTTCAGCTACACTCAAATAAGTTAGACCACGTTGCCCTTCCTGAACACGGCGGACATCTTCAATTGCAGCCATTCCAACTTCTCCCCATGCAGTCCATCCATTCCAAAACGTCCTGATATAGAACCAAAGTTTATAAAAAATTTGATAGAGTCATCTTTAATCTCATTATATAAGTTATACATTCCGTTAACTTTCACTCTAACAACATTTAAAGTGTGTTGAACTGGTTTTTTAGGTATAGATCCAAAAGATTCTAAACCTGCTCCATGAACAATACCATCTATTTTTCCGTACTTTTTCTTGATATCCTTAATCAATATTTTTACTGCTTCTCTATCTGCAACATCACACGCAACATAAGAAACTTTATAATTTTGCTGTTGCAAGTCATATAAGTTAGAATACAGTTTTCTTGCACGAGCTAGTTTAACATATTCTCTTTCAATTAAAATCGGTGTTGCCTTTGGATTTTCTCTTTTCATTTTCTTAAGAAATTCAATTCTGTACTGAACAAATTCCTCTTCACTCATCTTAATCCAATCTTCATCCCAAGTAGGGATAGAAGTACGACCTGTTATAATAATATGTGGATTATGCAATTTTGCTAATCCTTTAACACATTCATAAATAATACCCCTACCCCCACCCGATACGATGATTACACTGTTATCATCAATATCAAGAGCCTTAGATTGTTCCTTAATATCTAATTTCTTAGGGATTACCTGAATCGTCTTTCTTCTTCTTTCTGTGTATCCAATCTCAATTAAATTCTCATTCAAACTAAACTCTTTTATCAGTATTTTTGCAACATCTGCTGGAGAATCCAATATCGTAAAATCAACAATTTTTGCAGTTACATCTAGTTCTTTTTGAAGGCTCTTAAAAAATCCAGCCAGCAAAGCACCCATAGGGTTATCACTTGTAGAACTTTCAAGTCCAAAAACTCCACCAATATTGGTTGCTCCAAAACATCCACACTCAAGTTCTGATTTTTCCCAATCAGAATAAAATACCTTACTTGCAAAGAATTGAACCCGGAAATTCTTTTCCGTTTCAATACTCCATTCCTCTGGTGTAAGTTTACTCATAGAGATTTCTTTTAAAGAATATAAGTTAATCATACCATGAACCACATTCAAGATATTCTTAGCTTCCTGGAATGTTCTCAATAAACCAGAACCAATTTCGCCATCATCTGACCAGTTAATCTGAACTGTAGGTACTTCATAAGTATTAGAACTATCGGCAACAACGCATACCTTAACATTTTTCTCTTGTAAAAGTTTTACTAATTCTTTAGTTAAATTACCATCTAGCTGGTCTTCTACAATGACAAAGTTTTTACCTTCTAACTTAAATGGTTTCCCTTTAGTTTCGTCATAAACTTTCTCCATGGTTACTGATACATACCTTAAAGTTTTATCCTCACCAGTATAAAGCTCTTCTATCACTTTTTTGGGATCAAGTTTTTCCTTCTCAATAAAAGAAGTCTCCCTCTCAACATTGTTATTAACCTGTCCCATGGTAAATTCTATAATCTTGTTAATTGTATTTAAATCTTTAATATTGATATCTTCACGCTGTTCAAATACATACTTTTCACGTACCTGACCAATAATTTCTGCTTGTTTTACTGAGTCTATCCCTAAATCTGCTTCTAAATCAAAATCTCCTTCCAACATATCTGCTGGATAGCCTGTCTTTGCCTGAATTATCTCATATACTGTTTCTGATACTTCATCATGGCTTATATTTGCCTCTACTTTTTTAGATTCTAATGCAGGAGCTACTTCAATAGAAATACCTTTTTTCTCTGTAATTATTTCAAAAATTTCCCTTAAAGTAATCTCTTTTACATTGCTTAATTCATCTTCTGATAATTCATATTCTTTTCGAATATGTGAAACAATATCTGACAATGTAAAACTATTAATTGCCAAACCCATATGCAAGGTTTTATCAAAATCAATAACTGAATGAGGATAACCAGTATATCTATTGGCGATACGTAATAGTTCATCTTTCAAAAGATCTGCATCTGTTTTAACTGAAATAATACTGCTCATATCTTCTCTCCCTTTCATAATAACTTTATGAACCTTTAAATATGCTTTTAATCTATCAAAGGAAACCAAATCTCCTAAAGAAGGCTTATTTGAACAAATACTAATAATCTCTTCATCATCTAAAATTTTCTTAACCAATTTGGTCAGGATATCTCTTGGACCCACTTCAATATAAATACGGATCTTAAAATCTTTAAAGATCTTTTTTATAGTATCCATAAAACTAAATGGCGTAACTAATTGACTGGCTAGAAAAGCTGGCATCTTACCAGAAAGGATAAAGTCCTTATCATAAATCTGACCATTTATAGTTGATAATACTGAAACTTTAGGAGCATTCCAAGTATTTAATTTAAGCTTCTCTTCAAAATATGCAAGTGCTGGTCTTAACAATTCAGAATGAAAAGCATGAGACACAGGTAAAACACGACCTCCAATTTTTTCTTCCTCGCAATGCTTTTCAATTTCTCTAATAGCTTTTAAATCACCAGAAACAACTATTTGATCTGGAGCATTTACCAGACTAATTGTATAATAATCAGATACACCAGCAAATACTTTTCGCAGAACAGGATCATCCTGAGTAGTAGAAATACTAATCATACCACCACGTTTTTTTCCTTCAATTTGGTTCAATGCCATGGCACGATAATATGTAGTCCGAAATCCGTCTTCAAATGATAACACTCCACTAGCTGCTAAAGCTGGAATTTCACCAAGACTATGACCTAAATAAAGATCAGCTTTAATTCCTATACTCTCACAAAGAAGAATCTATAAACATATTTACTCCATGCACATTAAAATAATTAGCAATTCTTCCAGCAACAATATTATCCATAAAACCAGGCAATGTATCTTCTTCTATCTTAGGTATATACTGACGAATTTGACTCTGTAGATCTGAGATTATTGACTCCTGTGTCTTAGAATCTAAATTCTTAAATTCAGGCATATTCTTCAAAATTTGAACATACTCTTCTTGACGAATACGTAGATTAGCCAAAATACTAGATTCCATACCTTGCATACCACCAACATATACAGCCGTTCTAGCAGGTACCAATTTATCTTTACCATAATCATCAATAGCTTCATCAGCTGCCATTAATTGTCCATTGTCAATCTGTCCCAAAACATTAGGCGGAATCCTAAACTTCATCCAGGGAAATTCAAAATTCTCAATAAAACTTCCCAAAACTTCTTTTTCATTAAATGCATCCGAGAATATTTTATTTACATCTTCATTCCAGCGTCCCTCGGGAAAAGTACTAAAAAGTTTGTTAGATTGATTAATTGTATTCCAATATTCTTCTACATTATTTGCTCTACCGTTAATACAACCCACACCTACAATTGCAATCTCAGTATCTTCCTGTTTAACATCACTTGATAATTATTCCAGTTTTTCTACCAATTCTTTATGATATTCTTCTAAATACTCTTCTACAACAATATTAGCATTTACACCACCAAAGCCAAACGCATTAACACTACATCTTCTTGGTGTATTATTTGGTTTTTTATCCCATTTTTTAGCTTCTTTGTTCACATAAAATGGTGAGTTTTCAAGATTCATTTTAGGATTTGGTTCTGTAAAATTATGAATAGGTGGCATCAGATCATTCTCAAAGGCTTTTAGAACTTTTATCAAATTAGCCATACCTGCAGCTGAAAATGTATGCCCAATTTGTGATTTAACAGAACTGATAGCTACAGAATTTTTACGAAAATCTTCACCTTCAAATATGCTTTTTAATGTATTGAGTTCTACCGCATCTCCTACAGGTGTTGCAGTAGCATGAGCTTCAAAGTAATCAATATCTACTGGTTTCAATCCAACTCTATTTAAAGACTCTTTAATACATCTGGCTTGTCCCTCAGAACTTGGAGCATAGATAGCCTTTCCTTTACCATCACTAGAAACTCCACTTCCACAAATAACACCAAAAATTCTATCATTATCTCTAATAGCATCATCAAGACGCTTCAAAATTATTGTTCCAACACCTTCTCCTGGAATTAAACCATTTGCTGAAATATCTAATGGTGCACTGTGAGTACCAGAAATACCACCAATCTTAGCAAAACTCAAATTACCAGTTACATTCAAACTACCTAAAACTGCTGAAGCTATGACAACATCACAGGTTTTATCATGTAAAACCTTAATCATTTCATTTATTACTAGAGCACCCGCTGAACAAGCTCCGTCAATTATTTGAACTTCACCTTTAATTCCCAAAAAATCAGTTACATTTTTAGCTAATGCACTATTAGAAGCAGTTTTAAAATTAGAAGCATCTAATTTTGCAAATTTAGTTTCGACCTCTTCAAAAAACTTTTTCTCTATCTCTTTTTTAACTTCACTATCAAGCTTTTGAAAGTCATCACTTTGTTGAAGATAATAAAATGCTTCTTTAGCCCGATAGTTCAATGATGTTTCAGGGAAAAAATCGTCTCCCAACATATTTCCTAATGCGAAGGCTGTCGTTTCAAGGTTAATTTCTTTTGGATCTATATCAGAAGAAGCAAAAGCCTGTAAAACTGTATCTAAAACCATTAAATTACATCTATTGAAATATTCAATGTCTTCAGCTTTAATATTAAATTTATCATATGGAAACTGATAATTGTCAATAATTCCACTTAGTTTACAATATGTTTTATCTAAAGCACTACGATCTTCATCGTAATAATATTCCCAATTCCAAATTTCTTTTGGTATTTCACTGATTCCTGATTTTCCCGACAAAACATTTTTCTAAAATTTCTCACTATCATATCCATCTGGTGGATAAACACATCCATGTCCTATAATTGTAATTGGATAAAATTCACATTTTTTATTCATCATTTAACCTCCGATACATCTTAGTGTTATTAAGTTTTATTTACTAATTCATAAATTATAACCAAACAACTTCTCCCCTTTCACGCGCAACTGTCTTCTTAAAAGTTAATTTTGGATAACCAACAGTTATAGCCCCAAATACTTTATGATTTTTAGGTATTTTTAAAAATTTCGCTAAAACTTTAGGTACTCCAGTTGCATACCCAATGATACAGGTACCCAATCCCATAGTCTGTGCTTGTATCATCATATAATCCTGAGATGCAAGACAGTTATCTTTAGCCATGATATTTCCCTTTGGAGCATAAATAAAGATAACATGAGGTGCACCCCTAAAAACTGGCTTTTCTCCTTTTTCAGCGAGTTCAATTAATCCCTTGAAATCTAGCACAACTTTTTCTAATTCTCTCATTAAATTTGGTGTAAAGAGAGAACAAATTTTTCTCATCACTGGATTCATCCAAAATAATAAATTTTTATAACTTTCTACAATTTTATTTTCCAAATGTTGAATTAAATTCTGATCAGAAAGAACAATAAAATCTCTTTCCTGAGAGTTATTATCACTAGGAGCCATCCTACCAACCTTTAATAACCGTTCAATCTTCTCTTTTTCTACAACTTTGTCCGAAAAACGTCTGATCGAACGTTTCGCACCAAGAAAATTCTCCATTGCATCATCTGTAATCTCTACAGCTTTTTTAATAGGTATAAATTGTTCCATATCCATCTTATGATGAACAATTGCATCAGAAGGACAAAGAGCTACACAATGACCGCATTTAATACATTTTTCAGGTTTCACAGCCTCTGGAGTATTTTTCTTTCCTCTATTAACCAATACACCTTCAACACAACCTTCTACACAAATCCCACACCCAATACACATATCTTTGCTAAAACTTATAATCACATTAAAACCTCCTAATGTTTTTATAATTTATATTTATCGCAAATTTTTAATACAGCAATAGAAAAACATGATTTATTTAAAAAGCCATAATAAAATTGTATAAATGATAACTTTATTGGTACATATGGTATCATTTTTTCATGGAACTTAACATATATATTTTTATTAAGTTCATCTAAATATAATTCAAAAGCTTTAAATCCCAGGAGAAATCCAATACCAATCGCTTTGACCAAACATTCTTTAAGTATCCATAACAAAGTTATTCGATTATGCTCTTCTAAATCTGCAAATATTGTATTACACAACTCCCATTCATTATTAGTAAATACCAGGGAAATAAATGAATGATCACGCTTATAGCATTCTTCACAATCAATTCCCACAATAAAAGATTCTCCAATTACACTGGCAACATAATCTTTAGAATGGGTTATAGATATATTTAATCCATGATCGGATTGTGAAGGAATATAAATATAAGGTCTTCCTTTTTCATTTCCTTTCTCAACATTACGAACAATTATATCCCTTACATCTGTATTAATTTGTTTACTTTTTTTAAAAAAAATATTCACCATTCTTTTAACTACAATCCTACCAGCCAAAAACTGATAACGTAATTTAGTTGATGAAAGAGAATTATAACGTTTATTTTCTTCTGGATTAAGGTATTTCTCAATCAAATCATCTGTTCGTTTAGTAACAATAAAAATATCCATTCCTCCATAGTTAATAAATTTACCGCTATCATAACAACTATAAAAAAGTTTATTTACTTTAACCTGCTCAAAACCTGTTCTTACTATCATGTATTAAAACATCCTTTTAAATCTTAAAAATTACCTTATATCATATTTTGTAATAATGTAAAAATACGATATAAGGTTGAAAGTGCTCTATATTTATTTTCCTGATGTATACCAAACTTCTATTGATTCAATAATACTTATAGCTGTACTTAAACTATCTAACTCTCTATAAATTTCACCATTCTCACCAGTTCTATGTCCATGCCCTACTGGCTGCATCAACACTTTTGATTCCTCATCCCCAAACTCGATCTCTACTTCCCAGAGAATTGAAGGTTCCCCAGATACATCTCCTTCAATGTCATCTTTCGCATAATTGTCATTATAGTCATATGAATGATTAAACTCTGCTCGTAAAACATATGTACCAGATTTAACATCTTCAGGCATTTTCCATACTTTACTAAAAGATTCGTTTGGAGTAGCACCAGTTACTGCATCTGGAAGTTGATTATCTTTAGCTGGCATATAATAACCATCACTGGATTTTACACCACGCTTATGTGACCAGATAGGTAATGCTGATGGTCTACGAATGTTTTTGCCACCCCTCCATTTTGATAAAGCACTACGGGAAGTTACATATATTGTGCTTATATACTTTCCTGAAGTGTCCTCAAGCCAGAAAGCCATTTGAGGTGAATTTTTTATTGGTATTAAATTTAACCACTTCATAGTGTGATAATAATGATCACCTTGTTTTACTGAAATTATTATTTCTCTATCCTTTTCAGCAGCGCATAAATCTCCTATAGTAAAAATTGATACAAACAAAACTAAAATTGACATTGTTATTACTACACTTAAAAAATTATACTTCATTTAAATATCTCCTTTCAAATATAGTTTATCAATAGTTTTTTCATTTCAAAGACTACATTCCTTTCACACTTCTTTTTTCATATTTTATGTGTTTTTGAAATTTATACTTTATATATGATTGTCCCATTGTATCATATCATTTAAAAAAGTAAACAGTTGCTATTTTTTAATTTATAAACAAAAAAACAGATATTTTTTTATTTGATTACTAAATGCAAATCAAAAAAATAAATAATTAAACAGCATCCAGACGACTGGACACTTTTAAACTACTCATTCAAAGACTCTGAAATGAATTGCTTGTATATATAGTCTTTGAATGAGCTACGTTCTCTTATTAAATATGCGTTATCATCAATTACTAATACTTCTGCAGGTCTATTGTGGCCTAAACACTCTTATAATACTTTTTCCTCCAAAAATATAAAAAGGAAAAGGCTCACTAATTACAGCATCAATATCAAAAGAATTGCAATACTCTTCTGCAAACCATGCTCCAGATGATAAAGTCATTCCTGTTACAAGTGCTAAATCACATTTTTGAATCATTTCCATATTGTTTTGTATCCCGTTTTTAACCATTGCACCATTTATATCTTTATTAATAATATTTTTATCTAAGTCTGTTGCATATACTTCGATGTTTGAACTTTTAAGTTTCTTAATTATATTCCCCACCACTCCAATATTAACTACACTGGGTTTTCTATTTGTTATATCTTTTAACTGAAATAAAATCTCTGAAACTATTATTTCTGCCCTTTGTTCCGATTTCTCTTTTGAATAACCATCCAACACAAATTCTTTTGTAGGACTAGATTCAAAAAGAGAATAAACAGAATCTAATAGAGCAATTTTAATATTACAATTATCTACCTTCACACATCTTGCATCTTTCCCAATCAACTCATGATCAATCTTAGGTTTGCCATTATAACAATAACAAGCACCTTGATTCAACGTCTGTATTACAAGTAATTCATAACTAAATGTTCTGTCATAAACATTTGGCTTAAATAATAAATCTATATTCCATATTCCACGGATAATAAACTTATCCTCATCAAGGTTTTTACTTCTATATAGGGCAGCTTCATATAATTGTTCTAGTATATTCATATTGAATCATTCCTTTAGAAATTTTTATATTAATTTATTATATACCTCTAGTCTAAAGGATGTTCCAATACTAAAATTAATCTTTTGAGTTAAGACCCC
>JAGMES010000047.1 GCA_023128035.1 Halanaerobiales bacterium
CACCGCAGAGCGGTTTAGTTCAACAACTTATATCAGTAATACGTACAAAACAGAAAATCACTAGTCTTAAGCGAAAACATATGTAAACTATAATTATATTTTATAGTATAATTTACATTACTTACACATAGTTTGCTTAATCCGTTCTTAGACTTTCTTATGCGTATTTCAAATAATACGTGTCCTCCTATCTTAAGCGTATTTCAGATAATCTCCTTAAGTCAGAACAATAATAAACATGCCCCTTTTACCACACTAATACCTCATAACTTTACTTCGCCAGAAACCACGTAATTCCTCTATATTTCTATCATATTTCCATAAATGATTAATATTTTTACTTTCATTTCACTACACGCACAAACCATCACAAACGAATTCATGTATTGAATTAGTTTATGTAGCAGGTTGAGATGTACTTAAAGCAAAACTGAGATTTCGCAGTATCATTGAGCACCAAACGATCAGTAATAAGCTATCCGTTGTCTATTAACAAGGAGTATAATTTCCTTACAACAAAAAAAGAGGGATTTCCCCCCTTTTTTTTGTTGATGATTTTCTATTATTCCTTAACGATAAGATTTTTTCCCAATACCTCATTAAGATTCATTGTTGCCCCATCACCCCTATGCCCACCAAGAACATATAAGTTATTATCGACAACTCCAATCCCCAGTGCTTCTCTAGGAGTTACCATTTTCATTTCAGATGACCATTCATTCTTTTTGGGATTATAAACATCAATAGTAGGATCCAAAGAACTACCACCAAGTGCATAAATCATACCATCGATGACTCCAATTCCAAAAAATGTTCTTGCTCTTGGCATATCAACTGCCACAGTCCAACAATCTGTTTCAAGATCATATACTTCATTTTTACATACTGCACGATGAGACGGTTCTATTCCGCCAATTGCATAAATTTTATTATCTATAACTCCTACTGCAAAACGAGCTCTAGGTGTTGGAATAGGAGCTTTTTGTGTCCATGTATTTGTTATAGGATCATACACCTCTACAATATTAAGAGGTGTATATTCATACCCTCCACCACTAGGCATAAGTTTATCATTTCCTCCTCCTATTGCGTATATTTTACCATTTACTACTCCTACTACCAATGTAGCTCTAGGTGTTAGCATTGGTGCCATAGTTGTCCAACGATCTGTTACAGGATCATACATTTCAATTGTGGTCAAATATGAACCGTCATTCATACCACCTACAACATAAATCTTACCATTTATCACTCCAATTCCACATTGGAGTCTTGCTGTAGGCATAGGAGCCTTTAAAACCCATTCATTCGTAACAGGATCATATACCTGATTTAAGTTTAAATACTCACCACCATGATAATAATCCTCCCGCGATAATCCACCAATTACATAAACCTTACCATTTACCTCTGCATTCGCTGGATAACTGACATCTTTTATCATAGAAGCTTTAGTCTTCCATACATGTTCCCAGACGACTGATGTTGTTTGAGAGGCCAATGCTCTGCCGTGATCTTTTACAAAAGCATTAAGCGTATATTTATATTCTCCTGGCTGATCAGGCGGGTTTATGTGTTTCGTTCCCTGAAGTGGTAGAGAAACTATATCTCCTGGGGTAATCGTACAATAATCAGCATTTTTTACCTTCCAGATTAACTCAGCAGATTCACGATCCGTTCCCGGAACTGGTTGACCATTAAATTTCTCGATTTTAGGTCCAAACTGTTTATAAACTGCAATAACATTTGTTCCATCTTTATACCCTGATATACCTTTATTCTGTATATACATATAACTCAGTCCAGGTTTTGCAGTAGAAATAATGTAATCCAGGATAAATGCTACACTCTCATGTGGATCTAAAACAGTCTTCTTTTTTGGAAATAAAGTCCAATAGGTTTTATATTTTGAGTGTGACTTTTTACGACAATACCAGTATGGATTATCAGGACCTACAGATACAGTGATATCATTTATCTCTTCTTTGGTTGCAAAGTCACCAGTCCCATTCCCATAAGGGAAATAGATATAAAATCTGGAGAAACCATTGAAACCTTCATCATCAATCCCTGGCAGTTCATCTTCTGGAGTTAATTCTTTTTCATTTTCAAAGATTACTCGTGATGAATCATTCGGATTTGCTATATTAAAAACTAATTTATTTTGAATTTTTTCTCCGTCTTGAGCATTATCTACATCACTGACATAAACCTTATCTGAAGGAGTAAATCTATAAAGAAGCTTAATTTCATTTTCATTAAAAACATTCTTTTTCATCATTTTCACCACTATTTCATCATTATTTTTTTCTTATCTATTCTTCGTTTTCGCTAATCTTTATATTCTTCATTTTTAACCAACCTTCATAAATTTCTTGTTGACCAGGGGAAAGACGTGCTTTTTCACTTGCATTCTGAATCTCGTTTACTGTATTTTCTGACTGAGAAACCCATGACCATTGAGCATCTTTTACAGCAGGTAATGGCAAACTGAGTGTCGATGTATGACTAATTAATGGCTCTACTCTAAAGGCAATATTCATAGCTGCTAAAACTTTTGAAATATGCTCATCTGGCAATGTAACATATTTTGTTGGTAAAATTCCTGAAGTTATATGAATCCCTGCGTTCGGATCAACCAGTAAAGTTACCATGGTTGGTTTCCCTTCCCGATGGCAGGTCATTAAAACTTCATGATGATAATCTATATAGGAGTTAGAATTTATTTTCGAACTATATCCTGATGTTGCATAAAAAGTCTTATATGTATTTTCACCATGATCAATAAAATACCCGGTTAACCCATCACTTAACTGATTGACATCACCAAGTCTAACTGGGAATTGAACATTCTCAAACCCATTTGTTACATATTTACCTAAATAATCATAACTCTGATTATAGGCAGGTAATCCATCCAGTTCTAATTTTAGGGAAGCACGTACTAAAGCTAACGGGCGACCAATCAAAACTGAAAGATTCTGTTGCTGTTCTGAAGCAGATTCAATACTCCCTAAAACTTTATCAAAATACTTTAATAATTCATCTAAAATCGGAACATCCTTTTTACCATACTCCAAAATCTCAGTAATGAAATCTTTCAAATTTTGATCTTTAATCTCTGGTAACTCACCTGAAGTTTTCTGAATTCCAGGTGTTTCTACCCATCTTACATTGGAATTCCCTTCAGTACTATAAATAATCTGCAAAAATCCCAACCATACTCCTAAAGCATCATACACCATCAAACTCCTGTCTACATAGTTTGGCAGAATCCAACCACAGATTGGACTTGTAGCAGGATCGAGATTTGTTTCAATTGAATCATCCTTTGCTGATAACCATTTGAACAATAAGCGACCTGGTTGCGTTATTCGCGGTGGTACTGTAATCAATTCTTTATAATCATCACCAGTTGTTGTAAGACTTTTGGATTTAATAGGATATGGCGAATTTATCGTAACATTCTGAATCTGACCAAATGCATCCACAATCCATATTCTTGAAATTTTCATAAAACCTGCCCGAATAGGATTAAAGATAATTTCCGTTTGAGGAGCTACGTCATTCATCCCATTGACTAAGTCAGAAACCCTTTGTGCAAGCTCAGTATTATAATAAGGATCGAAAACCGGGAATTGTAACGTTTGCTTTCTCATAAGGAGAGCATCGTTAAAACCACTTATAGTTTGAGATAAAATATTTAAATTCGCTATTTCATTAACCATATTCCGCATTGATGAAAGTTCGACATCATTACCATTATAACTGTCAAGATGTTTTTTCAATGTATTATTTAAATGGATCGTTGCACTCGGGGTCAAGAGTATAGACCCTCGGTATAGTTGAGATTTATTTTTAGGTGGATTTTCACCCTGCCATGTATAATCGACATCACCTAATTCCCAGTTTTTAAGTACATTTTGTATATCATCTTGAATGCAAGTGGGAATAAACTCTACTTCCCATTCCATAAAAAGCGGTGTCCAGGGATATTTCCATGGTTCTACTCCTATTTTAGAAGGTATTATTCCCTTTAAACCTGCTGCATTAGCAAGTTTCTGTGAACTTAAATCTCGATATAGCGCGCTATTCCATGGAACTGTTTGAATTTTTTTAATTTTAGAAGCTAATTCATCAACTTGATCTATGTTTGGATTCAAACCATTTGATAACCTATAGGCAGCTATCGCAATTGGTACAGCTTGATTGGGATCTAAAAAAATTGTTTCAATAAATATAGATTGTATTTCTGTAGGAATTCGTTTCCCTTCCGGGAATTTTAAATAAAAAGGTAAGAAATTATCTCCTTTTACGACTACCTCTTGACATACAGGCGAGATTGCCAATCCATAGATGGTTTGTTCTGAAACTCTACACTCCAATTTTCCCTCTTCAGTGAACCGACCATCAAAACCATGTTTAAATGAACGCTGAAGATTTGAACCTGCAAAAAGAAGAACAGGATTATTTGCCTGCCAAAATCTTGCTCCTGAAACTTGATCCAATTTATATTCTGGAAGTAGTTTAGCGATTTTTGCTTCTAAATTGGAAATGAGTTTATTTAGGCTACTTTCTTCATCTGTTACTTCTCTCCTTACACTTTCTATTTTTTTTCCAAGAAGATCAATAACCTTGATGATATCTGCTTCTGAGATAAAATTAGAATCAGCAGATGGGCCAGAAGCTGTGGAAATATATTTATACCAGGCCGAATATGTTTCCCACTGAAGTGATGCCAATTCCCCATTTAAGTTCTCATATTTCTTCTGAGAGACATTAAGAATATTTAACAATTTACCAATTGAATCAGGAATTATCGAAGATTCATTCTTCGTTTCTTCTGAAGTTTTTCTAATTATCCATCTGATTCCACCCTTTTTGGAACCAAAAGCTTTTTCGTGAATTTTCTCTTCTTGATCAGCTATGCCATCTGGGTGCTCCCATTCGGAAAGGAGATCATATTGAAAAACTTCCATTAGCCGGGCCAAATTTGTATTATCAGAAACTTTAAACTCCAATAATGCCGATAAAGCTTCAACAGAAGAATTGCCAACTGCGATATCCAACTCTCCAGCAGGAGTACCATTACTATAGGTCCCGTCCTTACCTTTCCAAGGAATATTAAAGATCATACCATGACATAAAGTTTGGGTTAGAAAGATACCCGTTGTATCAGAAACACCCCAGTTTAATTGATCCATCATAGCCTTCCATTCATCCTGAGTCTCAAGACCATTTAAGGGGTCATTTTCCTGTTTCGAATACCACCCTGCAACCATGTAGGTGATTGTACCATCTGATAATTCACATATATCATCATCATGAAATCCAAAAACACTCTTACAATTAGGGTAAAAAGCTGCAAAAAGCGGATCACCCGGACCAATGGCAGTGAGTTTTTCTAGATATAATCCAGGATTTGAAGGATTCCAGTCAGCATATTCATATGCTTTCCCCAGATACATAAATAGCTGTTCCTCATTACCAGAGTTTAAAGTTGGTACGGAAATACTCTCTTTTTCATCAGGATTGTACTCATGATACATATAATCACTTTCAACTACCCAGGCTTTAAGAGACATTTTTGGATTATACGTTTTTGATTTTATCTCCTTCCCTTGGTCAGTATGAATTCGTAATATAAACCATCTATTAGGCACTGCAGGATACTCCATCTCTCCCTCTTTCGTTTGGATCCCATGAGTAAGAGCATCTGGTAATGCCCAGTGTAAGTGAATTCCTGGGTTTAAATGTGTAGTAGTAGTGAATGGTTCATTCACCATCTTTTCACCCAGTACTTCACCCATCTCTAATAAATCAAAATTAGGTGTAAGGTCTACATATTCTTGTGAATTACTATCTTTATTAACCAATATAGCTTCAACCATTATTGGAACCAAAACCCTTGCTTCAGATTTGTCCAACTCCCCAATGCCAGTTTTATTTTTTTGGTTCGTATTCATAACTAAAATTTCCTCCATTACATTTTCAAGTGATTTTAAATCTTCCATTCCACCCTTTGAACATGATCAAATCAATCCGTACTATCAAATACACAGATCTTTGCACTTTCGATTAGTTGAACGGCAAATTCAGCCGAAGTAAACTCTTCTCCAAGAGCTTGTTTTTTTTGTATTCCATCTTTGAGCATATTTGCAAGACCTTTAACATTTACCACACCTAAGCTTTCATCTCGCATAGGAACCACTACTAGATTGGCCTGATCAATTGGAATTCCTACATCAAAACCACCAATTCCTAAACCTCTTAACGTAGCAGTGTAGTCGCCTGATCTGGAATGATCTGCTCCAAAATGTAAACTTTCAGCTGGCTCTTGAATCTCCAGTTTTTGAAAAACACCCGCGAAAATACATATCAAAATATCTTTTGAGAGTCGTTCCATTCGTAATATCTTAAGTGGCCTTTGATTTTCAGTATGATCTTGATTCTCAAAAGCCATAACTTCCAGGCCAGGCCATCCATCAACAAGGGCCGAACGAAGTAAAAAACCTGTTCTAGTTCCAACTGGTTCATCTATTTCAAAAATATCTTCCCGCCCTTGTACACCACCTATCAACTTTTGTCGAACACTTTGACTTTTACGTTTAGAAATAGGATGAAGGGTATCTTTCATTACAGCATCATGGGTCATATCATTTGAAGTAATTCTTCCAATACTACACGCACCATCACACAATATTTTCATCCAGTTAGGATCAAGATAAAAAAATCGTATTGATTCAATTGGTAACATTCTTTCATCTGGTACCAGATAATTAAATGGAACTCCATACAACAAATCCAATCTCCCTAACCAATTGCTGATATCATCAGATATAGAATCTTCAGAGAAGAGACCTGTCCAACGATCTGGTATTGATAATAATTCTGACATCTGTAAAAAATGTTCTTTTCTGGGTTGCCATGACAACATATTAACCCTCCTCACCTGTATACAATAATTTTCTCAAAATGCCCATGATTAAATTATCATCCGATACCTGTAATTCTTCTACTTCTTCTTTTGAAAGTAGTCCAGGAAGATCATCAACTCGATTCCTTAAACCAGATGGGTCTGCACTGTCACCGAATATTGATTCGTCCAATTCATTTCTTCCCCTAATTTCCTTTGTCATCTTTGAATTCAAAAACTTAAGAATCTGCTCTTTTAGATGGTGTTGATCCAATTCCCTTGAATTCTCAGGAAACTCTAGGGCCTCATTTAGTCTGTCTCTCCAAACAGACCGGGTTAATTGTAATCTTAATTTTTGATAATTACTTCTTCTTTGTTTAGACATTGCTACAGCAAAATGTTGATTTTGTAAAGCCAATAACCGGCCCAATTGCCATGCCGTAGCATATGCAACATCAAATAAACCTGTATCTGGATTATACCGAAGAACTGCATCAGCACAAGGATAACTTCTATTTATTTCATCTGCAAGTTTAAGCGGTAGCAGTGGTCCTCTATACCATGAAACCGTCTTTTCACCATTTCTGGAAGTATGATTGAGTCCAACATAGCCCATAGAAAAAGCATTTTCTACGACTTTTTGTGCTGGTGTTTCTGCTTTAATCTTTATAGGTAACTGTAATCTTCCTTTAGAAAGATTTTCAGCTAATTCAGTAAAACTATGTTGAATGGTAACTCCAGTAAAGCTCCAATTTGCTAAACTCACAAAACGGATAAAAGAAAATTTTGAATCAATCTCTTTATTACCATCAGGTAAATAATCTTGAAATCCTTCTAAAGAGACCAAATGAACTATATTATTTACCCCTGATTGACTGGATTTTGGGAACCGATTACTTATAATAGTCGAAAACCAACCATCTTTTTTACCCTTATCAGTAACTTCTTTCCGATCCACATCCACAGCTCGAACATGAGCAAGATACATAAGGTCATCCTTACTCGGCACAATTTTTTTGAATAAATCTGTAGGTACATCAATTACCATACATGGATCTTCTTTCTTTTCACCATACTCTAACAAAATCTCTGGATAAAAGATTCCCGGTAATGGTTGCAGGAGATCCTTAACTGTTCCATTTTGAATTTTGGGAGTTTCATCTTCAGTAAAGGTTAATAAGGCCATCCAAGGAGCAAGTTTTAATGAATTCTCACTCTTTTCTGCTCTTTGTGAAGGCATGCCATCCAAAGTCCGTTCCCAGGGCAACGTTTGTCTACTTAAAATAATATGTGGTAAGCAATTATCAAACTCCCCCTGATGATTTGATGGTGGAAACACAGAATAGATATCAGATGGTTCTAAGGCAAATCGGGGTCCCCGTACAGAAAAATGTTTTTCTGTTTTTGGTAACTCCACATCTGATGCCTTTACCTTTTGTTCAACTGTAATTCTATATTCACCAGCATCTAATGCTGGTGGACAGGCCTGAATAAATTGAATTTGACTAGCTTTTATAGAAGACATTTTAATCTCCTTTCATGCATGATCATAGTTTCACATTCTAAATGTTATCCAATCTTTACTCCACCCAGTGTAGCCAACATTAGTGGTGCTTCAAAAATATTATTACCTTTCTTAGCCATTAACTCTAAGTTAATATCTGTTCTTACATTCAGATCATTTTCTACTAAAGCATTCAAAATATCTTGTCGAACATTTACTCTCTCTGAATCCATAATTGTATTCATCAATGTTTTAATCTGATCTTCTTGTGGGAATTGAGGTTTTGTAGATGCCTCAACATTTCCCCATGAAAACTCATGGTTGATCGGTGTAAATTTCAAAACACTTATGTCCATATCAGGAATAGAATGATAATCAATAGGCTTAGGGATCAATACAATTCCAACGGGGACATTCTTAATCGTCTCTGCTCGTGGAGTAGTAACTATAGATCTTCCCCACAATGCTTCCGGTACATTTTCTGTAATAACTGAGTAGTGCAGATGATCTTGTGGAATTTGTATCCATGACTGATCATATGTCTGTTTTTCTATAATAATGGAATGGATAGAATCTAAAGTATATTTTTCTCCCATTGGTAAAATACCTAATTCGGTATTGGTATGTTCTAAAGAAATTGAATTTCCATTTACATAGATCGAAGTTGAAGGTAATACAGAATGTGAAATCAACATAAAATGTTCTGGCTTTATAATCCATCGAGTCACTTGATCCGAATCTTTCACTTCTTTTAAAAGCCCTTTTGCAATTCTCACATTACAGGCGATAAGTTTATCTTCCGATGAATTACATACATTTTTATTCTTCTTTTCTGGGTGTGGAAGGAAAGATTTTGAAAATTGATTCCAGGTAAGAGGTTCTGGTTTTGAATTTTTCGCATCTCCAAATGATATTGTAAATGAGATAATATACCAGTGGATTTTAGCTTCCCCTGCAAATTCTGGTCCCCAGAGATGAACCGAAGCATCCAATTCTGTTGAAACTGTTTTATGTACACCCAAAAATTTTACTTTACAAAAAACACCAATACTGATAGCTACAGTAATATCGTAATGTAAAGGATTCCAAGACATTAAGAAATTAGCATGTACAGTAAACCAAGCTTTTAGATTTCCTTTATGAAAAGTTGCGTCCAATTCCCCTCCAGCCATAAGACATGATGGAGTTATAGCAAAATATCCACCACCTTTAATCTGTAAAACATCAGAAATCCGCCAATTTAACCCCAATCTCATTGTAGTTGGGTAGTGTGATGGCTTTTTAAAGTCTTTATGATACCCCCCTAAAGTCACAACAAAATCTCCCTCATGTTCCCCAGCAAACCAGGTATAGAAAGCAAATCCACCTGTCAATTTACAATCCTTTGATAAGATATAAGAAGCAGGGGTTAATGCCGCTGAAACACCGATTAAGCCACTTTGAGGTGCAAAGTTAGCAACAAGAGCCATTTCTGCATAAAATACTGGATAGGGAACCTTTGTAGGAACACCAATTGAAGCAATTCCAATTAATGATACTTCAAAACTGGTTCCAAATAAAACACTGACTAAGACAAATGCTTTGATAGTTTCAAAAGAAGAAAATTGTATTCCAGCAGCAAACCAATAATTACCTATAGAAGGATAAATATATTCACTCATTTCCTTCAAAACTTCACCTGGCTTTGATTCACTGGATATTCCTCCCTCTCCCAATACACCTGCCACAAGTGGAAACTCTCTGATCCGGTCAGCTCCCGGAATTTTAAGACCCCGATTGTAACCAAAACCAAGAGCAACTCCTGCAAGGTAAAAATAAGGAGGTCCACCCATAGGTGCAGAAATCATACCAAAAATAAATAATGAAGTTTCTTTAATACCATCATCGTTTTTCCGTTCAGCATAAGAACCCATGGCAGAAAGTGAATAACTCGAAACCCTAACCAATGCCATTCCATTATATTCGTTATATTCAGAATTATCTGTTTTTAAGAATCCACCACTAATCTCAACTGGCCCACCTTTAAAGGCAATACCCAAGCCCTGGAGTCCAATCCTAAAATCAGTAAGGTTTTTTAGTGAAATACTTAAACTTAACCCTTCTAAATCGATTGTTAGTCCCGCAGCTGATAAACCAGCATCTAAAAGAAAAACAACCTTCGAACCTTGTAACCCAAGACCGATTCTCTTGAACTGAACAGGACCATATGTTCTCTGTACAGAAATCCACTTCGTCTTCCCATTCGTCTTCTCAGGTGAATCAGCTATGAGATTCATATCAAAATTTGTCGTATCTATACCTAATTGTAAATCAATCTCCTGGGTATAATCCATAAAATCCATAATTCCACCCAAGAATATTCCTTTTTGAAGCTGAAGCTTTTGAGAAGAATCAGGTTTATCAACATAGATACTGATAGGATTATTAGTAGGTGGTTTAGGGATAACAAAATCCTTAAATGAAGAAGATGAAGCAATGATTTTACATTCTCTAAGTTTGATACACTCTTTAGATTTAAATTCACCTCTAATAATCGGTAGATTGGTAAGATCAATCTCTTCATTGCCCAGCCCAAATACATATCCCCGGTTTTTATCATCATCATTCATTGAAACAAAAAATGCTCTACCATATGTTTTAGAAGTTGCAGTTAATATAAGTTTCCCTTCCTTGAAATCATATTCAAAAACTGCATCATTCAACTTAAGATCCAGACTTTCTGGTACTGATATTTCTAACCCAAACAATTTTGCAAAATCGTGGATTCCAAGCTCTTCTCCACCTCGTTCTTTCCAATGAGCCAAAAATTTATTTTCTGTTGTACCAATTGTATATCTTAAAGTAAATGTAGATTTCCCTATAACCAGTTTCCCTTCTACTGAACCAGTTATTGTACGTTTCTTTGTATCAGAATCTATTTTAGAGCCAATAGCGACTTTTCCAGTAACATTTTTTAAATCAATCCCGGAAGTTACTTTTTCAGAAGCAACCAATTCAGCTCCAAAAGAAAAAGATTTAGACGTTGTGTTAATACTAACTGATAGATTATATAGATCTACTTCTGGAGATTCTGAAGGCAATGTTACATTAAATTGTTTAAATAAGTCTATAACAAATGAAGAAAGATTTATCTTCTGTCCATCATCTATCTGTCCATTAAAGACGAGTCCCCCTTCAGTTCCCGAGTATTTAGAAAATACATCAAAATCCACTCCAGCAAAGTGAACCTTCCCACTAATTTCTATAGAAGTACTCATATATTTAACTCCTTTGACCTTAATCTCCGCTCAGTGACATTACCAACACGAGCCCTACAATAGTTTTCTCATCTTTTAATTCAAAAGAACTTAGCATAGTATCTATTTCTTTCAGTGTAAATAGATTAACACTATCTCCAGGCACTTCAGAATCCAGTATTACATCCTTTGCCCAAAATATTTGAAAAATCTTATCTTTTCGCACAGAATCCGAATAACATAGAGCGATTTCCTTTACTGATGTGGCTAAATAACCTGTTTCATCTTTTAATATTCTTTTAGCAGCTAATGCAGGTTCTTCCCCTGATTGTAAATTATCAGATGGAATCTCTAATCCTTCATTACTTTTCTGATCTTGCTTCTGAATCAACAGAACTTGATCTTTAGAAGTAAGAGCAACTACAGCTACTCCCTTAATGGGAGCAATATCTTCTTGAGTATCTTTAATTTCAATTGAAAATTCTCCTTGATCAACAAGGAGGTTCTTAACTGTTTCTCTATACATTTCTTTTAACTTAAACCCATTTTTATGAATATCCATATAATTTCACCTTTCTGGTTTAATGTACACCACTTAAAATCACCAAAAACATTACAGTTTAATCGTTGAGAATTCTTTCTAAGCTCAAAATTAAAAGAATGTTTTTGGTGATCTTAAAATTTATTTATTATGTAGTGATGGTTTAATCTTTTGTTTTTTCAAAATTTAGTTTAACTGTACTAAGTGCAATTCCAGGTAACAAATTCCATGGTTCGGTATTCCACTCACTATTAGCGTCTGCAGCTTTCTTTCCGATTTCTACATTTATTTTAAAATCTTCTTGAGAATATTTTAACTCATCTACCTTAATTTGTACTTTTAATAGATCTTCTAAAGTTTTCTCAATACTTTTATCTATCCCCAAAGTGGTACATGCCCACTCCAAAAATTCCGGAATATCAAGAACCAATTCTTCACCTGGTTTTGGATTATAAGCAAAAGTAAATGATTTGCCCTCTTGTGGTGGGTATTCTGCATGAAGGGGGATAGTTACCTCTTTTCCTTTAGACCCGATCAATAAACTCGCATCAATTGTTGCTTTTGCAGTCATTTTTATCCTCTCCTTAATATTATTAATTTAGCATTTATTACTTACCTTGAACCAATCTAGTTATATACTTATATATAGCAAGTATATAACTAAACGATATATCATTACCATGTTACCATAATTTATTTTTTTTGTCAATACACATACTGTATAATACATGTTTTTTGTATTTTATTCAAAACCGTTCAGCACTACATTTATGTAGAATAAACCATGAATATTTGAATCCACTATTCACCAATCTCCATTTTTTGTCACATTTGATTCTATACTAATTCTCCCCATTCCTCAAAGCCATTCGACCCCAGAAAAGTATAATTTCCTATACAAAAAAAATACCCTGATATCAGGGTATTTTCTAAATCCTTATCCATTTCTTTTCTTCAAAAATGCCTCAGCAGATTTAGGGAAGAGAATATATGAAAGAATATCTTCCTCGCTTTTAGCTAAGTTTCCAATCTCTTTAGCTTTTTCGTCATACATTGGTTCAAGGAGATCTGCTGGTCGGCAAGTAATAGGTTCTTCATCGCCTATGATCTCTTTTCTAAACTCTAGAGATATAGTGCCAGGTGCAGTACCATAAAGTCCTCTAAGATAATCTTTTATCTCTTTTGACTTAACCTTATATCGCTCACCAGTTGCCACATTAAATACTGCTTGAGTTCCAACAATCTGGCTCATTGGTGTAACCAAAGATGGGTATCCCAATTCTTCGCGAATCTTTGGAACCTCTTTTAAAACTTGAGGGAATTTGTCGAGCATCTTTTGTTGACGTAATGCATTTCTCAAATTAGAAAGCATTCCTCCTGGGATTTGATAAACCAATACCTCTGGGTCAATACCGCTAACCGCAACAAACTCTTCTCTCTTTTTCTTAACATCCTTAAAATGATGATTTAATCTTGAAACTTCTTTTAGATCAATTCCTGTATTGAATTCAGTTTCTGCTAAAATTGCAACCATAGTTTCTGTAGCAGGTTGAGATGTACTTAAAGCAAAACTAGATAGAGCAGTATCGATAATATCCACGCCTGCCTCAATTGCCTTCATATATGTAACAGCAGCCAAACCACTTGTATAATGACAGTGAAGTTGAAGTGGAATATCTATCTCTTCTTTGATCTTGCTAACTAACTCATAAGCCACCATAGGTGTTAAAAGTCCAGCCATATCTTTGATACAAATAGAGTCAACTCCCATATCTTTTAATTGATGAGCTAATTTTAAGTACATTGGAATATCATGAACAGGGCTAGTCGTATAAACAATACAACCTTGAGCATGGGCTCCAGCCTTCTTGGTAGCTTTTACAGCGACTTCGATATTACGCAAATCATTTAAAGCATCAAAGATGCGGATAATATCAATTCCATTCTCCACAGATTTCTGAACAAAACGTTCAACAACATCATCTGGATAATGATGATAACCTAAGATATTTTGACCACGTAAAAGCATCTGTAAAGGAGTCTTTTTAATAACTTTCTTTAAAGAACGAAGTCTTTCCCATGGATCTTCATCTAAAAATCTCAAACAAGTATCAAAAGTAGCTCCGCCCCATACTTCTAAAGAAGCGTAACCTACTTGGTCTAATTCAGCTGCAACGGGAAGCATATCTTCTGTTCTCATACGAGTTGCCATCAAAGATTGATGTCCATCTCTAAGTACTGTTTCAGTTATCTTAACTTGTCTTGTCATCACATATCACCTCTTTCGATTACTAACCTATAAGAGCAAGCAAACAACCAGCGGCTATAGCTGAACCAATTACACCTGCAACATTAGGTCCCATAGCATGCATCAACAAGAAATTCCCAGGATCAGCCTTTTGACCTTCTTTTTGTACAACCCGTGCTGCCATTGGTACAGCAGAAACCCCAGCGGCACCAATCAGAGGATTGACTTCACCTTTTGAAATAACTTTCAATAATTTACCAAAGAGAACTCCCGTAGCTGTTCCAATTGAAAATGCTACTAATCCTAAAACAATGATTTTAATAGTCTGTAAACTCAAAAAAGTTTCTGAATTTGCAGTAGCACCAACAGTAAGACCTAGAAAAATGGTTACTATATTTGTTAATTCATTTTGCGCGGTTTTTGCCAGACGATCAACCACACCACTTTCCCTTAAAAGATTACCAAACATCAAAAATCCTAAGAGAGCACCCGCTGAAGGAAGCAAGAAGAGTCCAAAGAGAGTAATAATAAGCGCAAAGAGAACCTTCTCTTTTTTACTCACTGTACGAAGCTGTTTCATCTTAATCTTTCTCTCTTCTTCAGTGGTTAATAAACGCATAATTGGCGGTTGAATGATCGGAACCAAAGCCATATAAGAATAAGCTGCAACTGCAATCGGAGCTAATAGATGTGGAGCCAGCTTACTTGTTAAAAATATAGCAGTAGGTCCATCTGCACCACCAATAATCCCAGTAGCAGCGGCTTCTGGTAAAGTAAAACCTAATAGTACAGCACCGATAAAAGTTATAAAGATTCCAACTTGCGCTGCTGCGCCTAAAAGAATACTTTTTGGATTAGCAATCAATGGGCCAAAATCTGTCATTGCACCCACACCCATAAAAATTAACGATGGATAAATTCCAAGTTTTACACCTTGATATAAGTAATATAATAATCCGCCTTCTTTCATTAAAAAAGTTAACGGAATATTAGCTAATAACATACCAAAGCCAATTGGTAAAAGTAATAATGGCTCATACTTCTTTTCGATTGCCAAATAAATTAAAATAAGGGCAATCATTACCATAAACAATTGTTTAAAATCTACATTTACAAAGCCAGTACTATTTAATAATGATATTAATTTTTCACCTATCATAATCTCACCCATTCCCTATTGTTTCTCAATAATAAGTAAAGTTTCTCCCAATTCAACACTTGCTCCTTCATTTATCAGGATACTTAAAACCTTACCATTGAATGGTGCAGATATTTCATTTTCCAATTTTAATGCTTCAAGAAGTAATAATACATCACCAGCTTTAACTTGATCTCCTACTTTAACATTAACCTTTAAGATCGTTCCACCTAAAGGTGCTTCAATCTTTTCACCATCTACTTGTTTAGAGGATACTTGAGGTTCTATTTCAGATTTTGATTCAACTTGAGTTTGACCTTCTTCCTCAATTAGACGAATCTGAACAATATATTCTTCTTGATCTACTTTTACATGGTATTTTTTCATTATAAGCTCTCCTTTCTATTTTACACGGGAAATTTTAATTTCAGCAATTTGATCTCCAAATTCTTCATGGAATGCAGTTATAATCGCAGCTACTTTTTTTCTGTCATTTGAAGTTGATCTGGTTTCCCTAATTGCACTCTTTTGAAAATAACTGCCCATTAGTTGAATTAGGAAGCAAAAAACTAAAAGACTAGCAAAAACAATACCAATACATATAATTGATATTTGTATTGCTTCACTTAGAACGGTCATTTTGTAGACCTCCCCCCCTTTATTACATTGTGAAAATAAACATTTAACGACATTTCAGAAGGCGACTTCCCCCTCCTCTATAGATGGAGGTGGAAGTATTTGAATAATCTCTAAACTTCTGTGGAGGTTTAAATCTACTTCTGAAGTCGTTAAACTTAAGATGTAATAACGCAGTTATTACATCGACTTTAAGATCCCGAAAAGATTTTGAGTTTATCTTTTCTGAGAACCCTTAATATGTTTCGATAAAAAGATGCATTTTCCTTTTAATTACTAGGATAATTTTACGAATTATTTTGAATTTTTTATTAATGAGGATTACAAAGAGGAATCAAGGGAGTAATGTAGAATTCTTATCTTGGAATAAGAAAATTTAACTAAATGCAAGATAGTAAGATGAGCTATCTCGTATTTAAGGGAGGATGTAAAATGAATAAGTTTGGGTTAGCCAAAAAAGTTGATATTATCAAACCGTCAGCTTCCTTACAAGTTGCGCAGCGAGCATTAGAATTAAAGCGTCAAGGAAAAGATATCGTAAGCTTGAGCTTAGGTGAACCAGATTTCGATGTTCCAAATCCAGTTCGTGAAGGGCTCTTAAATGCCATAGAAAACAGTAAGACCCATTATACTGAAAGTCAGGGAGTTTTAGATGTAAGAAAAGAATTAGCCGCTAAGATTGGTTTTGGTGTAGAGGCTGACCAAATTATGTTTACCTCTGGATGTAAGTTTGGAATTTATCTAGTTCTTGAAGCTATTTTAGATCCAGAAGATGAGGTTATCTTAATTGAACCAGCATGGGTAAGCTATGAGCATATGATTACCATGTGTCAAGGTAAAACAGTTTCTATAAAAACTAAAAAAGAGAATGGTTTTATCCCTTCAATTGAAGATATTAAAAAAGCTATTACGAGTAAAACTAAAGCTTTTATTATCAATAATCCAAATAACCCAAGTGGTCTTTTGATGCCAAAAGATATATTAGATCAAATAGTTGAAATCGCTAAAGAAAATGAAATGTTTATCATTGCAGATGAAATTTATAGTGATATCGTATATAAACCAGAAGATTTTTATTCTATGCTAAATTATGATTATGAAAGAATTATTATCGCTTCAGGTTTTTCGAAAAACTTTGCTATGACAGGTTTAAGATTGGGTTATATCGTTGCTAAAAAGGAGATCACTAAGGCTATCAACAAACTTCATCAACATTTAGGAACTTGTGCTCCAAGTATAGCTCAATATAGTTTATTAGGTAATATCAACAAAGCCTATGAAAATGATGTTCCAAATATGTTAAAGACCTATGAAAGAAGAAAAAATCTATTAGTAGAAGGTTTAAAAGACTCATTATTCCCTTATATCATCCCTCAAGCAACCTTCTATATGCTTCTAGATATCTCTAAATTGAACATGAAATCTGTAGAAGCTTCTACATACATTTTAGAAGAATGTGGTATAGCTACTGTTCCAGGAGCAGCATTCGGCGAAAGTATTGATGATTTCGTTAGAATCAGTTTTGCGACTAGTGATGAGTTATTGATTGAAGCAATGAATCGTTTGAAGAAAGTTACAGTTTAATCATAAAAGCCCTCCATCCTTTTAAAGGTTTGGAGGGCTTTTATGATTATTTTTCTTCTAACTCTTTGCATATAGACAAAATACTTTTTCTTCATCATCCATCTTACAAGTATCTTCAAATCCTAATTTACTGTATAGTTTTTCAGCAACTTCATTTTCGGGTTCAAAACTAATGTAAATATCTCCACTATGTCCTGTTTCTTTGATTGATTTAAGTAATTCAATCATTCCAGCTTTTCCATAACCTTTTCCTTGATATTGATGGTCGATCATCAATCTACAGATCCAGTAACCATCAAATTCGCCACCTTCTATAGAGATGCCATGCATCAAAAAGCCCACCAGCTTCTCTTCATTATAGATAGCGTTTATATTCCACTCAGGTTCAATTTTAGACTGAGCTATCGAATAAATATTTGAGGCAACAAACTTTTCTTGATCAGGACTAACTTTCAACTTGATCACTGGTCTCCAATTTTCTGAGTTGATTTCTCTTAAAGTAATATTCATCTCATACATCTCCTTTATTATTTAAATTTATGTAACTTAACTATAATAATCAAGTTTGTTAACTACTGCTAAAAAATTGTTATTTAACTTCCTTCTGACTTTCCTCAGATAAGAATAATGGAATACACTATAATTTTCCATTGTTTTTATATAATTCTTACTATACCCTTTATTATTTCTGACAATTTGCTCTTGAATGATCAGTGTAAAGGAGCGCATAAGTAGTCCTCTCATCCTTTGTACCTTTAATGAAGGGCATTGCTCTGCTGTATCTAGCAAGTCCTCTAAAAAATGAAGAATACGATTCGTAAGATGATCTAGAGGCCATTTATGAATTAATTGAGAAAAAACTGTCATATGTTCATTTTCCAAATCTTCCATCATATCTTGAAGATCGTCAATCAGTTGCAGAAAAACACCATAGCCAAACATAAATTCTGCTTCATCTTTACTTAACCATCCTTTGACCAAATAAGCATCTGCTAAAACCGAAGTTCCTCCTTTTTCAAAACTAATACCCAAAATATCCGTTTCGTAAGGAGATCTCTTTCCTCTATGTTGCAATAGACTTTTTTCTTGAGCTTGATGTATTGCTAAAAGACTTTCATAGATTTGAGGAAATTCTTTGCGAGGGTATTGATCCTCAATCATCTCAATAAGTTTAAAAATCTTTTCTTCAAAAGGATTCTTTAGCTGAACATCCTCTCCATAGAGATGTTTTTTTAACCTAATATTGAACTCTTTTTTCTTTTCTACAGAAAATTTTGGATTATCCAGATAATTATCTGTATAAGGATAAATCATGCTATATGCAAAAATGGAGGATGTCAGTTCAATCTTTTGGTCGAAAAAAGCTTGGATCCCAAACATAACCCATGCATTTCTTAAAGCCTGAAATATATCAGCCATCTTAATTGTTGGGTCAAAGTTCTGCGCTTTTATAATAAATTCTTTTGTTAAATCAAAAACTTGATCAGACAAAAACGAATCTAATTCATATTCTGTTAAATCTAAAATATCTTGTATTAAAAATTGTATACCCTTATATGTTCCACCCAGCCATACTTCACGTTTTTCTTCAGTATCGGGAATCTGCTTGAATTCAGAAGTGATATTTTTTAGGAATTTATTCATTACCTTCTTTTTAGCAATTTTTTCTTGATATGTATATCTAATTTCCATCTGATGATCATTTGTCTCTGTTTTCCACCAGATCAATAAATTTTTTAATTTCAAATCATTAACCAACTGTTCTATCGTAAAATTATTATACTTTTTTTCTGTTAAAATAGCTACTTTCCCCATTAACTGTTTCTCTGAATTAAATATTTTTCGTCTTGAAAATCTGTTTCAAAACAATTTTGCAAATCATGACCAGTTGGACTCTGGAAAACAAGCAAATCAAATTCAGAAACTACAGTAAGGATATGATCAAAAATATCTGCTTGTATTTCTTCATAGTTGGCCCAAACACAATCATTTGTAAAAACATAAATTTCAATTGGTAAACCATGTTCTGTAGGTGTAAGTTGTCGAACTAATAATGTCATATCCTTATTAATTTTGGGATGATTCACTAAATAAGATTGAAGATAGGCTCTAAATGTGCCGATATTTGTTAATCTTCTACCATTTGCCATTTGAGTAGTATCAACAAGCTTTTTATAATTATAATTTTCTATTTCTTCTCTTTTACGATAGATATACTCAGAAATGTATTCTATCCTCTCATAGCGTTCAATCATTTCTTCTGTACAAAATTTGATACTGGTCATATCAATAAATAACGACCTTTTGATTCGACGACCACCTGATTCTTGCATACCTCTCCAGTTTTTAAATGAATCAGAGACAAAAGCATATGTAGGAATGGAAGTAATTGTTTTATCCCAGTTTTGTACCTTGATCGTATTTAGGCTAACATCTATAACATTACCATCAGCCCGATATTTGGGCATTTCAATCCAATCACCCAATCGAACCATATCATTACCCGAAAGTTGAACACCTGCCACAAAGCCTAATATCGAATCTCTGAACATAAGTATGATTATAGCCATCAAAGCTCCTAAACTGCTTAACAAAACCCATGGAGAGCGATTCATCATTGTTGCAATGATCAAGATACTTCCCATAACAAAAAGAGATAGCTGAACCACTTGAATATATCCTTTTATCGGACGGCTCTTTGAAATTTCATAACCCTGATAAATATCTTTAATCGCATCAAGGATACTCTGTAAAACGAATATTCCAATCACATACATATAAGATAATCCTATGCGTTGAATTAAACTATGGTATGGGATAAAAAGTCCTGCAGAAATATATATAATCAAAGCAGGAGTTATATGGGAAAACCAGTGAAATACTTTTTTCATATAGAATACATCATCCCAATTATTTTTACTCTTCAGAGTCATTTTAGATGCCATTTTTAAAATAATCTTCCTTGAAATTATAAAACTGATATAGCATATTAACAAAATTCCTATAAAATAAATTACACTTTGGGTTATGTCTGAGATTCCTGCTCCTAATCCATTTTGAATAAACATATTTTTTAACATTAAATCACCTTCCCTAAATTTAATTATTGTTAATAATTTTCTATAACTATTTTAAAAGTCCTGTTTATAATATTAACATTTGTGATAAATAGAATTTATGAAAAGTTTACAAAAGAAAAAATGTATTTTTGATTACAATAGGATATATTGTCCAATTACCAATTGTAGCTATCTATATGAAGCAAGTAAATAAATCATAATCTTTTATTTTATATTCTTTCTCTAAATAATTAATTATTAAATGGTAAAAATACAAATATGAAAATTCGATTTATTATTTATGGACTTACCGGGTGGTGTACTGAAATATTCTGGACAGGTCTTGGCTCTTTTTTAAAAGGAGATTTAAAACTTCAAGCAAAGACCTATATCTGGATGTTTGCAATCTATGGATTAGCAATTTTTCTTGAACCGGTTCATGAAGCAATTCGCAATTGGCCAATTATATTACGAGGAGGTGTCTATACAGTACTAATTTTTCTAACGGAATATATTACTGGTTGGCTATTGCAAAGAACAATCGGTGTTTGTCCATGGGACTATAGCCATATTCCTTTTTCACTAAATGGTTTTATTAGACTCGATTATGCACCAGCTTGGTTTATCGCAGGTTTATTGTTTGAACGACTTCATGATGTGTTAAAAGAATCAATGATCTTTTTAGAGGATATCTTTAAGATATTTTGAAAAATGAATAGTAAAGATCTCTCCTTTTGTATAGGAGAAATCTTTACTATTCAATAACTCCAACCCATTCACCCAATTTCAAATATAGTTTTTGATATGTATCTCTTACTTTCCAGGCTGGATATTCTGCTAATTCTTGATAAAAAGGTGATGCATCTTCGCCTAAATAATTTGCGATCTTTGCTAATAATAAAGTTTTCTCGACTTCTGAATAGTTTGATTTTAATTGACCCATCGCAGTCGCTAAATCTGTTAATTTATTGTTTTCCAACTCTATTGCTAATCGAAATTGTTTAGCCAATAAATTATAGTTATTTTTCAGAATCTCTTCCGCTTTTTCAAGATTATCATTTAAGAAATAGATTTGAACTTGCAAAAGTTGAATAGTTGAATCATCAGTATTCAAATCCAATACTTTCTGATAATCTTTTCCTGAATACCAATGGGTGGCAGCGATACTAAAACGCATATCATTACTTAAATAATCTAAAAGTTCCTGATTTATGAACTGACCTGCAATTTTCAAACTCTCATCTGCCATTGACATCAGTTCAGAGTTTGCGAAATAAACAGCTAGATCATAATAAAATTGACTTTTCTTAAAGTGACTATATCCAGAAATTTTTTCAAACTTTTCTGCAGATTGATAAATAGCTTCCCCAATTTTTTCTATCTTTTCAATTTCAAATACTCCTGAAACATACTCTTCCTTGATTTTTTGTATAGCAATCTTTCCCAAAACGTAATAACTCCACGAATTATCAGGATATTGAGCGGTTAAATCTCTTCCTTCTTGATAAAGTTGATTAATATCCAGTTCGTATTGGTTATTCCTTTGATATTTGGAAATCTTTTTGTGTAAAACAAATATCGGTGAACTGTGTTCTATAGAGATAGTTATAACTTTTTCTTTTAACTCTTTTTCTTCAACAAAATTTATTTCTGACACTAATTTTGCAGCTATATCAATTTTCATCTCAGAACTATAATAATCGGTACCCCAATATCCATTAATGATTCTATACCAGGATTCTTCACCAGAACTATATTTTGATATTTTTTCTTTTAAAAATGTTTTGACCTCTTCCTGAGGTAATTTTACGGTATAATAAATTACTTCTTTTTTACCAGAAGATCTTTCTGCTATAAAGTGATGTATATTTTCTGCTTTAGGGTGAATCCAATATTGGTCAAGTTTTTCATCAGAAAGATCTTTTCTATCATATTTCTTTGAAGCTACATCAAAGTTAAACCAGAATTTCTTATCTTCGGGATTCGATAAAAAAGTTGATGATGATGCTTTATTCATAGATGTAACAATGTGGTTCATACTATTTTTAAAAATTCCTTTAACCATGTTTCTGGTAACCCATTTTATAGTATTCACCCCATAGGAATACTCTGTCAGATTTCCAGCCCAGGAAAGTTGAAATCCTAAACGGGTGAAGTCATAATAATCCATATTTTTAACATCATAAGCTTTAATTTCTAGAGAAAGATTAGACTTTCTCACTAAAGGAGTAAAGCCTACTTTATATTCGCTAGGAATAACCACGAAAATAATATCTATTTCGTTTTTATGCAAATAATTTTCTTCAGATAACAGAATGATATTATTAAAGCCACTTTTTTTCAAGTCCTTCACAAACTCTTCTTCTATAATCTTTGTCAACATTTTCGATTTAGAGTTCATAACTAATACTCCGACATTGTCCCAGTACCAACCACTAGGTATATTTTTGTAACCTGAAGAGGCTGAGTTATTTATATTCTGTTTGCTAACACCAAGATTGAACTCTAAATTTACTAATAAAATTAGAATCAAAATTATACTAATGATCCAAATTTTCGTCTTCATGATACACCACCATCATTTCTTTTGATTTCATCTAATCCTTTACTATAAATCCTATATGTCGGATAAGCAAAATCAATGTCTTCTACTTTAGCAAATTCTCGTAAAATATCCTCCCAGATCAATTCTTCACTATTCCGTCGCTTATGAGGTTCACATAAATAGCGGATTGTTAATAATATCCCATCCTCTTTTACACTTGTAAAAACATACGGCGTTAAATTTTTCCATGATATAATCATATATTTGTTAGAAGCTTGACGAATTCGTTTCCGCACTGTTTCACTAAGATGAGCAGTATGATGATTAGCAATAGCTAGAAGAATTTTCTTTGCTTCTTCCCAATCGCTTTCAAAAGTAACAAGAACAGGGATCTCATTCCAGATATATTCAAATCCAGTAGTAAAATTAGCGATATTGGAATTTAATACTTTACTATTTGGAATATGCATAATCCTACCAGTACTTTGATCAGCATCCATCCAATTTCCTATCTCCATAATGGAAAATGCAAAAATTCGAATATCTATAACATCTCCTGGGACATCTCCAATCTGAATAATCTTTAACCCACACACTCGTTACTTCAGTGATGAGTTAGGGCGGTAATTCTTTACATATGTAAAGAATATATTAAACATAAATCTTTGGTATTGCTTGTATCACTCCTATACATATGTTATAATACGCATAAATACTCTTTTAGCCAATCCATCTAATCACCTCACTTATTTACGTTGATTCTCAATTTTTTCAGCTAATTCATTAAGATATGTCCAGCGCTCCATCTTTTCTTCTAATTGCTGTTCTAGATTTTGCTGATTCTTAACCAACTCTTCCATAAGTTGATAATCACTTCCTGCAAAATTAATTTTTTCAGCAACTTCTTCTAATTCCAATTCTAAATTTTCAATAATTTCATCAATCTCTTCAAATTCCTTCTTTTCTTTAAATGTGAATTTTAAAGAACGATCTTTTTTCTTTTCTGTATTATAATTATTTTTATTACCACTCACTTTCACTTTATTCTCATCCAGTAAACTTTTTTCAGCAATTTTCTGTTGATAAAGCGAATAATTTCCTGGATATTCTTTAATTTTTCCATTACCTTCAAAAGCAAATATTTTTTCTACAACTCGATCAAGAAAATAACGATCATGAGAAACCACTATAACGGCTCCTGGAAACTGATCCAGATAGTCTTCTAAAATGGTCAATATCTGAATGTCCAGATCATTTGTTGGCTCATCAAATAGCAATATATTCGGAGCACCCATTAGTATCCGGAGTAAAAATAACCTTCTTTTTTCACCACCAGAGAGAGTCGAAATATGAAACCACTGATGATCACGAGAGAATAAAAACCTCTCTAGCATTTGAGCTGCACTGATTATTCCCCCATTAGAGGTAGGTAAATATTCTCCTGCCTCTCTAATATACTCTATTACTCTTAAATCTCCATCTATTCCCTCATTTTCTTGTGAAAAGTAACCAATTTTTACTGTCTGCCCGACATCAACACTTCCAGTGTCAACCTCAATTTTTCCTGCAATTATGTTAAGCAAAGTTGATTTCCCACTACCATTTGGTCCAATTATTCCAATTCGATCATCTCTAAGAAGAGTATAACTAAAATTATCAATCAAATTTATTTCAGAATAGCTTTTATTAACTTCATCTATTTCAATGACTTTTTTACCCAATCGGCTTGTAGCTACAGAAATTTCCATCTCATCTGATTGAAGATTTGGTCTATCATCTTTTAATTTTTCAAAACGTTCAATTCGTGCTTTTTGCTTAGTTGAACGAGCCTTCGCACCTCTTCTAATCCAGGCTAATTCATTACGAAAAATATTTTGACGTTTCTTTTCAGCTACTAGTTCTCTTTCTTCTCTCTCTACTTTTGCTTCAAGAAAAGTACTGTAATTTCCAGAGTAGGTAAACAATCTATTCTCATCTAACTCAAAAATTCGGTTAACTACCCGGTTTAAGAAATATCTATCATGGGTAACCATAATTAATGCACCTTTACGATTGTTTAGATATTCTTCCAACCAAACAACCGTTTCATTATCTATATGGTTTGTTGGTTCATCAAGAATTAGCACATCTGTAGGATTAATTAATGCACTTGCCAATGCTATTCTTTTCCTTTGTCCTCCCGAAAGATTTCCTACTTTTGCTTGAAAATTAGAAATTCCTAATTTAGTCAAGATTGCTTTTGCTTCACTTTCAATCTGCCAGGCGTCCAATGCATCCATTTTTTGACTTAAAGTCATTAATTTCTTTTGAATACTCTGATCTTCGGGAGTTTGATTTAATTTATCTAAAGTATCTTCATAATCACGTAGTAATTGCATAACAGGTGAGTTGCCTTTAAAAATTTGTTGAAGTACTGTTACATCAGAATCAAAATCTGGTTCCTGAGGTAAATACCCAACCTCAACATCATTTCCAAGAGTAACTTTTCCCTGATCAGCAGGCTCAACCCCTGCAATTATTTTTAAAAATGTTGTTTTCCCTGTTCCATTTACACCGATTAAGCCAATTTTCTCACCTTTGTCTAATCCGAATGATATATTTTCGAATAATTTTTTTAGGCCATAGCTCTTGCTAATATTCTCTACAGATAATATGTTCATAATCTTACCTTCCTAACTTGTAATTTAGATTTAGTATGTGATTTATATTAAATATTCAACATATTCATGGTAGCTCCTCTTTTAATTTATATAATAGATTCCAGATGAGATAAATTATAAAGTAATTTTTGTGGGCTAATCATTTTATATTACTCCTTTTTGAATGTAACGTTTTTTTTAAATAACCATAATATGAAGTGCAGAGAATACTATATAAATTTTATGCCTCAAAGGAGGCAAGGAGGTTATTTTATGAATGAAAATATACCTAACAATATAAATTCTATACCAACTAATAATAATTCAGATACTATAGCGAATTTTGATCCAAATGTTAACAATGCTATCACAAATAGTGAGGCATTAGTTTTGGATGCAAAAACCTTATTGGCTTCTCCTAGTCATCGCAAAGAGATAGAATGTCAAAATAGCGGATTAATTGCTAAAATTCCAGTTATACTTGCTCAATCACAAGTGCAAATCAATATGGAAACATTAGTTAAATTAGAAGAACCTGCAATTGAAATAAAAGATATTAAAAAAAGTTTAAATTTATCACAATACGAATTAATGCAAACTGATGATGGTAAAAATGATAAACTTTTTTTGAGTGGATATATTAAAAACTATATAGAATACACAACTGCAAAAACTACTGAAAGTGATACAGTAACTGGTGATATTAAATATACTTTAATCAACATTCCTTTTAGTTGTTTTACAAAAATTGATTTCGAAGTTGAACCAATGTTTTCCACCAATGAAGCTACTTCTACATCACAATATATTGATTTTGATGGAATGGAAAAAGATAGTTTCACACAAGGCTTTTTATATTCTGAAAAATATAACGAAAAGATTTATTGTGAATTGTTAGAGACAAAATTTCATGTTATCAATATTTTGGAAGAGACAAATAATGACAATACGTTCTCAACTTTTGTAGAAAGAATGGTAGTTGATGTAACACTGAATATAATGCAAAATTTAAATGTTGCAATCTCTGCTAGTTCTTCGTCAAATGACAATAACTCAAATAATGATGATAATGACTCAAATAATAGCAATGATAAAAATGATGAGAATAAAAACAATAACAATAAAAATGAACAGAGTAACAACAAAAAAAGTAATAATAACAAAGATAACAATAATAAGAATGATAAGAATGATAAGAATGATAAGAATGATAAAAAGCAACATGATAATAATAATCATCAGAACGATGACAAAAAACATCATAATGATAAAATTCAAAATGATGAAATGCAACTTGATGATGAAAATTGGTTTATTGAAGAAGAAAATAATACTGTAAAGCATCATCAGGAATATATTTACACGTCACCTAGAAAAATCCGTAGAAAAACAACAGGACAATATGTATATAGAAGTGGGAGAGAAGGATTTTACTATAAAAGATAAGTATGAAATAATTTCTCTTATACTGATTAAGAAAGAAATAACAAAATTATTAATATTATAAATTTAGACTATGAAGAATTTTTCCTCATAGTCTTTTTATGTCTAAATACTTAAAATTCAGAACATTTTCGAATGATTTAGTATATATTATAATTATAAGTGCATTTTCTATTAACATATGTTTCTATTTAACAACATTTTCATAGATGAAATAAGGAGGCCTCCAATGATGGTAATTACTTTAATAATAGCTTTAGTGACTTACTTATGTATGGTCTTTTCTACTAAATTTCGAACACCTTTTGCAACATTAGGTTCAGGAATATTATTGATTTATGGTACTCTTAGTAATACCTTTCCAGCAAGCAGAGCGTTTGAAAAATTCCCAACAGAAATCATTATATTAATTGTAGTATTAGCTATATTTGCTAAAGTTTTTGAAAAAAATGGTATTTTTTTTTATATAGGAAACCAATTCACTAAATTGACCAAAGGTAATCGAATGTTGATTATTACACTAATTCCAATTAGTATCTATGCAGGTTCCTTATTTATGAATAATTTGAGTATAATTTTACTATTCACTTTTATATCCTTAGAACTAGCAGTAAAATTCAATTTAAAAATCGTACCTTTACTTGTTTCAGTAATTATTGCGTCAAATATTGGAGGTGCAGCACTTCCTTGGGCAGATACCCCGGCAGTAGTATTAACGATTTACACTGATTTTTCTTTGCTAGATTTTTTGTCAAAATTATTCTTACCCTGTTCAGTTTATATAGCATTTTTAACTGGGTACACTATACTCTGGTTCAAATTTTTAGATGATAGTCCGAACCATTTACCTTATAAAAAAATTAAAAATTTGCTTCAGGGAGAGATAAATTATCTGCAAAATAGTAAAATTAAACATTTTCCACAAAAAAAGCCAAAGCATCCGCGACATGATAAGATGAAACCTTTGCCACATGAAATTAAAAGAAATCCACAACATGGAAAGGTACAATATCATTCTCAGAAAAATGTAAAACCGCCAAGATTAGGTAAGATAAAGCAGATATTTTCTGACGAATTGATACCTAACTTAAACCATTACTCACAATTGAAATGGATAGAACATAAAATTCCAATATTACTATTTATTTTTCTAATTTTAAGTATTTGTATTGCACCCTTTATTCATGTATCAATAGCATTCGTTGGAATGTTTTATGGTGCTTTACTTCTGATTATAAATAAAATTAGTCCTCATGAGATTCTGATATCTTTACCAATTCTTGATCCACTTGTTTTTATATCATCATTATTTTTTATAGCTGGTGCTTTAGAATCCAGTGGAATGCTAACAATATTTGTAGATTACATATTGACTTTTTCTGGAAATGATCCTTTTTTGATCTTAATATGTATTATGGTATCTGCATTTGTTATAGCCACTTTTCTTTCGGCAGGCCCTGCTGCGGTGACATTACTACCTATTTGCCTACAGCTATATCCACTAATACCAAATAAATTAGTATATGCCGCATTCGCATTAGGAATTTTGGCAGGAAGCAGCATGTTACCTTGGTCAGCAACTGGAGGGCCGGTAATGCTAAGCGAAATTAAACGTTTCTTAAACCAATATAAAGGACCACATAAATTTAAAGAACAAATCCAACAAATATTCATACTTAAAAAATATATAACTTTTTCAATCCCATTCTCATTTATAATATTAATTTTAAATACCATATTTTTATTTTATTTAGTAAAATAAATCGTAACTATTCAGTCGCTAAC
>JAGMES010000048.1 GCA_023128035.1 Halanaerobiales bacterium
ATGTAAAAATATTGATTTAATGAAAAAAATCTACACATATAAAATAATGTCTATATTTTGGAATATATATTTTGAAATATAGGGTTTAATTAAGCTGTACTGCACTAGTTAGTCATAAATTTTTAACGTTAAAATTTTTTTTATCGTTCAAAAACATTATACAACATATTAGAATCATATGTCACTATGTCTGCTCAAAAAATTAATAAAAAAAACTACAAGATATCTAATCCTGCAGTTTTTTGACGTTTGACAATTTTAGGATACATGTATATAATAATCTTATAGAATTGTTTTTGCCAAGTGTTCTTTATTTTGCCTGCTTAGGGAGTGTGTGTATATGAAAAAATTCAAAAAAGAATTTGTTACTTTTACAGACCCAGAAATTGATGAATTATTTTTTGGAGGTATTCCATCTCACGGTAGATTTTTCACTAAAAAATGCAAAAAGATATCCCAAGGAGTGTTTACAGTCGAAGTAGAAGTACCAAAAGGAGAACTATCTTATCACTTTTATCATGGTGATCATTACAACAACATTAGTCTTGATCCAAACAATTTACAAAGAGGTGCAAAAAATTGGCATTCAATATGTGAAATTGGAACTGCAGCTACTCTACCAGCTAATTTTGAAGATACTCCTTCTTTTGTCTCTCAGGTAAATTCGCAAAACTACGAATTTAAGGTTATTGCTTCGGAACGATGGATTCAAGAAATCCATTTGCAAATCTATGATGATACTTCATTGAAGAATGAATTAGAGTTACCAAAATTATTTTCATATAAAAAATTCACATATTATAAGATACTTATTCCAAAAGAATTTTTAATTGCTGGAGATAAATATTTATTTAAAATCATCGGTTCAACAAATACTTATTATCTCGGTACAGCGAAAACTCTTTTAAAATCACCTGCATTCTTCTTTGAAATAGATAAAATTTTAAATCCAAAAACAGAACTAAATTATCCAGCAAACAGCATAGTTTATCAGTGCTTTCCAGACACTTTTTGCAAAATTGGAAACATCAGCACTTCAATTGAATTAGAGACCTGGGGTTCTGAACCTTCGCATTTTTCATTTTTCGGTGGAAACCTTAAAGGTATTATTAGCAAATTAGATTATTTAAGTAATTTGAATATTACACATTTATATTTAACTCCAATTTTCGAAGCTAAAAGTAATCATAGATATGATTGTATTAACTATAAAAACATTGACCCACTTTTAGGAAACAAAGAAGATTTTGAAGAACTCGTTGAAAAAGCTCATTCAAAAAATATTAAAATTACTTTAGATATTGTTTTAAATCACTGCGGAGTTAATTATTTTGCATTTCAAGATGTGTTACAAAAACAAGAAAAATCAAAGTACAAAGACTGGTTTGTAATAGAAAAATTTCCTGTTGAAGTGAAGTCTTACAATCCCAATTATAAATGCTGGTGGAACAATGGAAATATGCCTGAGTTCAATTTTAATAATCCTGAAGTAAGAGATCATCTTTTAGATATTTGTAAATTTTGGATAACAGAATATAATGTTGATGGATGGCGTATTGATGTAAGTTCTGAAATTGAAATTAAGTTCTTAAAAAAACTACGCACAGAACTTAAAACTTTAAAAAGTGATACCTTGTTAATTGGAGAAAATTGGAAAGACGCGAGCTTGTTTCTCAATGATGGAGACACCTTATGTGGTGTAACAAACTATATATATTGGTGGAAACTATTAACACCATTATTAGTAGAAAAAAAGCTAAACATTTCAACTTTCGCTACATTTTTAATGGATGTTTATTTTAAATATCCCCACAATCGTGTTTTAAATAATTGGAACATCATTAGCAGTCATGACATTCCTAGATTTATATCTATGTTAGAAAATAAAAAGGACATTTATTATGCTGTGTTTTTACAATTTATGTTGCCTGGAACTCCAATACTCTATTATGGAGATGAGATCGGTTTAGAAGGTTTAGATGATCCTTTAAATCGGGCCTGTATGAACTGGGATTTAGATTTTAATAATAATAAATTATTTAAATGGTACAAACTTTTAATTAATATTTATCTAAAAGAAAAATCTATAAACCAGGGTCATTTATCTATCATCAAAGCTGATGATACTAGAAAAATTTTTATTTTCAAAAGATACCTAAAAGATTCTTCAATTATTTATTGTGCTATGAATATGTCAAACGAAAGAAAATCAATTTCTTTAAAAGAACTCAATATAACTGAACAACTTGTTGATTTAATAACTATGAATAAAATTGATGAAACTATTACTTTTGCTCCAGGACAATGCCTTATTTTAAAATAATTTGCTAATTTATTGACTTCAATAAACAAACCCAAAATGTTAGGAGGTTTTAGAATGTCAGATTTAAAAAACGAAATATTATCTAAAGATTTAATGGATACTCTCAAAAATTCACAAAAACTTATTGTTCATGTCGCAATAGAAAATGCTCCCTATTCAAAAAGAGGAGGGCTAGGTGATGTTGTAGGAAGTTTACCAATATATTTATCTAATCATCAATATACTAATTTAATTTTCTCACCATACTACAGTATCTTAGATGGTAATCCTGATTTAGTTCATGAAGAAGAAATAGATTTTAATGGAGTATCCTACTGTTATCAGTTGTATGCTATAAAAAAGGGATATAATTTTAACTTATTTGTAAAAATCGAAGAGGCCTTCTCTTTTGATGAAATATATTCAAATGGACTATTGCCATATACTGCTGAAATTACTTTAAATTACTTTGTATTTTCGAAGGTAATTGTACATTTTATGAATAAGTACATAAATATTTGCTATATTATGACTCATGATTGGCATGTTGGTGCCATTTATCTTTACCTCCAACCTTCTAAATCAAAATATAAAACCTTTCATATAATACACAATTATCACTATCAGGGCGGATTATTTGAAGATATTATTCCATATTTAGAATCTGAAATTCAAGGTTATATCTCTTCTTTCTTTTCAAAATATGGCTATTGTTCCTTATCTGCTTTAGCTTTAGAATATACAGATCAAATAATAACTGTAAGTCCAAGCTATGCTGAAGAACTGATTAATCAAAAAGCTCCTCATCCTGGATTACAGTTTATTGCTAACAAAAAAAATATTGTAGGTATTTTAAACGGGACATACTCAAATATATGGAACCCACAAAACGATGAGTATCTTATAAAAAATTATGATGTTAACTCTTTACATTATAAAACTCCAAACAAAGAATATTTAATTAACAAATTTAATTTAAAAATTACTAAAACTACACCCCTAGTCGTAATGCTTTGTCGCCTAGCAATGCAAAAGGGTATTGATTTATTTATTGATATGAAGATCGGCTCAAATTTTGATATAATTCAACGAATGAAAGGTTTATTAGACATGGGTATAGGATTAATCATATGTGGTACACCTCAAGGTGGCCTTGATGGACCTATTGATATTCAATTCAAAGAAATTTATAATACTTACAAAGATCGTTTTGTGTATATCAACAATTATACAGAAGAAATCGCTCATCAACTCTTAGCTGGTGGCGATATACTTATCCATCCATCACGGTTTGAACCTTGTGGTTTAACTCAAATGTACTCTTTAGCATATGGTACAATTCCAATTGTTACTCCTGTAGGTGGTTTAAAGGATAGTATCACTTGCTTTATAGATAATCCAAATGAAGGGTTTGGTTTTCATATGCCAAGTTATGGCTATGAAGAACTTTCTCAAGTGTTACAAAAAGCAGTTTCATGCTATCAAGATAAAAAACTTTGGACCGAGTTAATTATTAGAGCTATGAGTCAAAATAATGATTGGACTTATCGGATCCAACCATATCTAGAACTATTAGAAAAAGATGTAATAACTTAGTTATTACATCTTTTTCTATATGCGCATAATTACTTGGAAAAAATTGCTTGATTTATTTCCAAGATTTAATATATAATAAGTATGTGCACACAATTGTACACAGTTCAATAAGGAGGTGTATTATGCATCCATATATCCAATATGTAAATCCACATCTAGGTAAGTTATTGAAAGATTTAAAAATGGATAAGCAGTTTATCCGCGGAGAAGGGTGTTACTTATACGACAATCAAGGAAATCAATATTTAGATTGTGTAGCATCCTATGGTGCATTACCTTTTGGTTCAAACCCCAAAGAAATATGGGATTGTATTCACAATTTTTACCAGACCAAAGAACCCAATTTTATACAACCCTCTGCCTTAAACGCTGCTGGTGAATTGGCTAAAAAACTCATTGAAATAACACATGAAAAACTTCAATATGTCACATTTACCAATAGTGGTGCTGAATCTGTAGAAGTAGCTATCAAACTCTGTCGTTCCTCGACTAGTCGGATCGGAATACTATCTACAAAAAACAGCTTTCATGGTAAAACACTAGGAGCATTGTCAGCTACGGGCAAAAATTCTTATCAACAAGCCTTTGGAGCACCTATCAATGGATTTAATTATGTAAAATATGGTGATCTCGATTCACTAGAGCATGAATTAGAGAATAATCCTGCTTATTACGCTGCCTTTATTATAGAACCCATTCAAGGCGAAGGTGGGATTGTTGAGCCTCCAAAAAATTATTTAAAAAAGGCTAAAGAACTCTGCAGTAAATATAGGGTTTTATTTATTCTTGATGAGATACAGACTGGGTTAGGAAGAACTGGAACTTTGTTTGCCTATGAAGAAGAAAACGTTTATCCAGATGTAATTTTGTTAGCTAAAGCCCTTGGTGGAGGAATTGTACCCATTGGGGCATGTATTAGTACAGCAGAAGTGTACAATGAAGAGTTTGCTATTCAGCACTCTTCTACCTTTGCGGGCAACTCCTTTGCATGTAGAGTTGGACTTAAAGTATTAGAAATTCTCACTAGAAATAATCAAGAAATAACTGAAACGATCAAAAAAAATGGAAAGATACTTAAAAACAATCTACTCACTCTTAAAGACCGCTATCCTAAAATTATTAAATCTATCCGGGGTAGAGGATTAATGCTGGGGATTGAATTTGGAATAGATCGGAATACCTTCCCAGGAAGTTTTCTTGGCATTATGGCAGAACAAGATTTATTAACTCCAGTTGTATCAAGTTACTTATTAAACAATGAAAAACTAAGAGTTGCCCCAACATTAAATGGTAATCATGTTATCCGAATCGAACCGCCTTTAAACATAACTGAAAACCAGTGTTTAGCTGCAATTCAGGGTATTGAAAAGATGTTAGAAGTCTTAAATGAAGGTAATACAGCAAAATTCCTTTCTTATTTGATCGATACAGATTCTAATAAACAATATAACAAGTTTGTACATAAACATGAAAGTAGAGTATTTTCCTCGGGTAGTGATGATGAAGGAAGATTTGCATTCTTAATTCATCCAGTTGACCTAAAAAATTACTGTGAATTTGATGAAAGTTTATACATATTTAACGAAAATGAATTACATCAACTCACAAGCAGCTGGACAAATATGGTAGAGCCTTTTGCCGTTTCTCAAACCAAAATCATCTCTGCTTCAGGCAAAGAAGCCTTTGGAGAATTTATTGCTATACCTAAAACCGCTGAACAATTAATCAATATGCCCAAAGATCAAGTGTTAAATGAACTCAAAACAGCCATAAATCTAGGTAAAAAACGTGGAGCAAAGATTATTGGACTAGGCGCTTATACTTCCGTAGTTTCAATGGGTGGATTATACTTAAAAGATAGTGATGTACCACTAACTACTGGAAATAGTTATACCGTTGTTTCCGCAGCAGATGCTATACTTTATTCAATGGAAAAACTAGAAATTTTACCAGAATATGCTACAGCTGGCATCGTAGGTGCAACAGGATCAATCGGTAAAGGTATAACAAAACTTATCTCCCAATCAGTATCCAGACTTATTTTAATCGGTAATCCCAAGAATAAACAGTCCAGTCTGAAAAGATTATATAATATTGCAGGAGAAATTTATAAGTATCTGGCAACTTTAATAAATGAAGATTTTGAATTTACACCAGGTAGTATAGGATATAAATTATTGAAAATGAATAATCTACCGAATTGGGATGCTCATCAAAAGGAGTTTGTTGAGTTTTCAAAAAGTTTTGAGATGAAAGATAGTCCGATAATTGTCACCACTTCTATCAATGAAATGCTTCCTTTAGCTGATGTGATCATTAGTGCAACAAATAATATAGATAAATTAATTACACCAGGAAATTTAAAATACGGAGCGATCATTTGTGACATGTCCAGACCAGGAAATGTAAGTGAAGAAGTTCAACAACTTAGACCAGACGTTCTTGTCATCGATGGAGGAGTTATTGAAGTACCTGGCCTTCCCTCTTTAGGATGGAATTTTGGATTTGAAAAAGGATTAGCCTATGCATGCATGGCTGAAACAATGATGTTAGCATTAGAGCATCATTATACGCATACTAGTATAGGTTCATCAGGGGTATCTTTAGATAGTATTTTATTCACTAGAGATTTAGCTAAAAAACATGGATTTAAATTAGCGAATTTAAGAAGTTTTGATCGACCTTTAAGTAACGAAAGATGGGAAACTGTTTTAAATACTCGTTCGCAAAAAATAGGCTAAAAAAAAACCAGTTCAATGTGAACTGGTTTTTTGCTTTAATAGTTATTTCTTAATAAGTAATTTATTCAAAAATGATAGTTACTTCCTCTGTAACTGGGTTGTTGGAAGCAATGTGAATTGTAAATGTACATTCTCCTAATTCTTGTAAATCTTCATAAGTAATAATTTCAAATTCTTCTGGAATCATTTCTAACAAAGTAGTTACTGTCATCTCTTCGCCAAATTCTTGTGTGAAATAATCACTAAGTTGAATCTCTTCACTAAGGCCTGCAACGGAAAATGGAATAGTAATCGGCTCAAAATCTACATCAGCAGAATCAAAAACATATAAATCTACTTCTTCATTATTCTTTATCCCAGTAATTTTAGCTGAAAAACCTTCAATAGTTAATGCACCAATTCCTGTAGTCGTAACAGTAACAGTAGCATCAATTATATCTGCAGCACTTGAAAACACCATTGGATTGGGGCTCACGTCAATCGTAATTCCTGCTGTCATATTACATCCAATTAATAATGAAGCCATCAGCAAAACCATACCAAAAACAATTAATCTCTTCTTCACAAAAACCCCTCCTTCTTCTTTTATTAATTATACCACATTATATTGTTTGTTGAAAGGGTCAATTGCCTAAATTATCATCAAAATTTATACTTCTGCTTTGATCTTTTTTTACCTTCAAAATCCGAATAAATTCCTTAACTAATTTAGGATCAAACTGAATACCTGCACATCTTCTCAATTCACAAATTGCCTCTTTTTGCGACATAGCCTTCCTATAAGACCGCTCGCTAGACATTACATCATATGCATCAGCAATACTTAGAAGGCGACACTCTATTGGAATCTCTTCACCTTTCAAACCAAGTGGATAACCCTCCCCATTCCACCATTCATGATGTTTGAGAATCAAATCAGATATAGGCATCAACTCAGGTACAGATCCAGCTATTCGATAGCCAATTTCAGAATGGCGCTTCATCTCTGAAAATTCTTCAAAAGTCAGTGATTCTTCCTTAAAGAGAATCTTATCTGAAATTCCTACTTTGCCCAAATCATGGAATTGACATAGTAAGCGAAGGTTATTTATTTTTTCCACAGATAATCCAATAACTAATCCACTGTCTGCCAGCAACTCTTCTAAACGATCAGCATGTCCCTCTGTTATAAAATCTCTGGATTTTAAGGCTTGCATCAAAGTTTGAACTATCGCACTTCGATTGCTTTTTTTATGATATAGTTTTTCTCGATACATATTAGAGTCAGCTTCTTTAAAAAGATCGTTCAAACTTACAGAACCATCATCATTTGTAGCATATCCAATAGAAATACATAAGTGAACTTCAATATATATATCATTATATTTAGAGATCTCGTCACGAATAAGATAAACAATTTTTTCTAGAGTTGATCTATCTGTTTGTGAAATTAGGATTGCAAACTCATCACCCCCAATTCTGGCTGCAACTGCACCCTTAATTAGAGAAGCTTTAAGAACATCAGATGCAGCAATAAGCAATTTATCTCCAACTTGGTGACCCAAAGTATCATTTACAAGTTTAAGTCCATCAACATCACAAATGATTATTCCAATTGAATTACATTTTTCTTTGGTAAAACGCAACATCATATCTTCAAAATATGTGCGATTATAAAGACCTGTAAGTGAATCATGAAAACTAAGATATTGTAATCTTTCTTCAGCCTCTTTACGTGCTGTGATATCACGAATCGACTCAATTGCCCCAACTAAATTACCATCACTATCATAGATTGGTGAAGCGGCCGCCCAAAGACTGGCCCCCTTTCCATTATAAAGAGAAGGTACAAAAATCTCAGTACACAATTTGTTTCTATCTTTTTTAACACATTCATACAATTTTATTAATTCATCGTTATTATCAACTATTAGGTCTATTAAAGCGGGACGAGGATAGCCATAAAAAGGCAGTGTATATGCATAATCTGTTTTCCCAATAATCTCTTCTTTACTTACACCTGTCATTTCTTCAATAGCTTTATTCCATGCAATTACTTTTTTCTCACTATCAATAACAAACGTCGCATCTGGTAAAAATTCAACAATATCCTTAACACTTTGATGAGCTCCTCTTAATTCATTGACAAGGGAAACATACCTTTCCTCATTTTTCTGAAATTTTAATAATGCTTCCATCATATCGTTAATTGAACCTACCAATGATGCAATCTCGTCATTACCAGTTACAGGTATTCTAGCTTTCAAATCCCCACTAGCACCAATGCTAGAAACATTTTTACTAAGACGACTTAAACGGGTAAGCACCATCTTTTCCATAACTAACAGACTTACTGCTCCTAAGATCAAACTACTCACTATTAACAGAATTATAAAATGCTTTATACTCGAACGTCCTTTGTTGTAAATTTCTCTAGATATTTTCACCTGCATCAATAAAATAGGATTCCCATAAATATCATTTAACATGGAATAGCCATCAATAAATTGATCATCGTGTTCTTCGATAAATATCTCTCCTGCTTGCTTTAAAGTTTCACGCGCTGTTTGAAAATCAGCAGTCATTTTAGGTTCATTCCAATAATGCATCGTGAGAAATAAATGAACTTTATCAGCAATCTGACTTATTTCTTCCGAATCTAGCAATCGCCCCATTATATAAGTACCTCGCACTAGCCCCTCTCCATCACTTGTTAAAATAGGAGATGATGCAATTAACATAGGACCCTGAGGAAGAGAGACAATACCTTTTACACCTGTTTTAGAATCCTGATGATGAACTAAAGGACTATCTTTTGAAAGATGCTTATGAAAGCTTTCCTGAATTTCTATCCCTTGATCCCCTTCTAAATCAAAACCTTTTTCAAAAACAATCTGGCTCTCCAAATTAAGAATGACAACTAGATTAAGATTATTATCAGAAAATGTTGAATTTAAATAGTTAGCTCGTAAGTAATCTTCGTTTCCATTCTCAATAAAAGCACAGGTATCATCCCATAGAGCATTATCAATAACTAATGTATTTAAAGACGATATTTCATTGAACAGGGAACTTAAAGCTCGTTCAACATTTCTCAGAACACTCTGCTCTTCCAATTCAGAAAAATCATCTAACAGCACAAATTGAGAATGAATATACATCACAACAAGTAATCCAATAATCGTTGAACCAATAATAAGCATTGTTTTTTTACGTAAAGACATATAGATACCTCCAACAATTTATTCAGAAGGAAATCTCCTTCCATCAATTAATAATATACTTCGAGCTATTTGAATTACATTGTCTTTCCTAATTATACCACTCACTATTGCTATGTTTCAATAGGATTTGCAATTTCATTAAAAATAAAAAGAACCTCGATATTGAGGTTCTTTTTATTTTTAACATATATTAGATGTATAAGCGCAGTTTTTTTAGATTTATTTAGCATAATCAACTGATCTTTCTCAAAACCAATTTCAGCCATACACAAATCCTGATTTGCTCTACCCAACCACTTTTCATAACTAATTGAGTCGACCATATATTATCTCTCCTTCCTTAACAATATGAGTAGTAAAGGAATTTGGATCAGTAAGTGCCTGTCGAAATTCATTTGTAGTACATGTTAATATATCCAATGGATAATCTAAAAAACCAATAATATCTCTTAATTTTATTCGGCGCTGAATATTTGTCATTTTACTATTTTCATCCCAAATTATCAAAAGATCAATATCAGAATATTGATTATTTGTTCCTTTTGCAATAGACCCAAAAAGAATAATACTTTTCGGATTAATCTGTGATAAAAGTCTACTTTTAATTTCATGAAGAGCTTCTGCAGGTGTCATTTGATTCACCTCATGTAATTGTTTTCCTTTTATTATACCATCTTTACACTTTTATTTCAACTAGAAAGCCCCAGTAAAATCGGGGCCAACTCCCTATAAACTAATTCGCCTGTTTAAACCATTTCCAGGCTTCCTTAAATCCTGCACTCTTACCATACATCAATAAACCAGTCTTAAAAATTCGGGAAACAAAATAGACCATAAAAATATCAAAAACCAGCAATACCAATAGGGTTGACCCAATTTCCCATAATGGAATTTTGGTAATACCTAGCCTCAGCATCATTGTCATTGGCGTACATGGTGGAATATAACTTAACACCCTAGCTACCATACCAAACGGATTTTCCATAATCGCTGCAATAAACCACATTGGCACAACAGGGAGAATAGTCAAAATCAGTTGAGCTTGGCCCCCCGATTGGACTTCTTTCATAATTGCTCCAAGAAATGCGTAAAGAGTATAGATCAAAACAAGAGCTAAAATTCCATAAATAAATGAATAGATTATATTATTATTGATAAGACTCCCCAACTCAAGATGAAAACCAAACTTTGCTACACCTAAAGCAAGTATAACCAAAATCGCTAATTGTGATATCCCTACAAAAAGACTACCGATAATCTTCCCTGCCATCAATTCCATACTAGAAACCGAAGAAAGAAGAACCTCTACAATTCGATCATTTTTCTCTTTAATAATACTTTGCAAGAGGATGCTGCCAGCCATCATAGATGTAAAGACCATCATAAATCCAAATACAATCATTCCAACCTGACCTTTCATAAACTCTTCCATATTATCGCCATCTTGATCAACTGCAAACCGTTCAACATTCACTCGTTCCTCTAATCTATTAATCATTTCCTGGGTTAAACCCATACTTTTTAATTCATGATTTTTGATCATCTGATCCAATAGAATAGGAACATTTATATTATTAATATTAGATGATGATTGAAAATAATAATAAGCTTTTTTACTTTCAAAAAAATCATTAGGAATATATAAATAACTTGTCTTTTTCTCTTCTTTCGCCTTTTCTTTTAACTCATCTAGAGTCAAATCTGAGGATTGACGAACTTCAATTCCCTGATTCGGAAAAATTTCAGCTAGTTGAGAATAAACTTTGGATGTTTCATCTATTACTACTAAATTTAAATCCTTTTTCTCTGCCAACATTTGAGGAACAATACCTGCAACAAGAATAATAACAGGAACTAAGAGGGTGGTAATCAAAAATGCTTTGTTTCGAATGCTTCTTAAAAACTCCCATCTAGCTACAATCCATAAGTCTTTCATGCTAATCTCCCTCCTTTACTGTTCTAACAAAAATATCATGAAGTGGTGGCTTAACAATTGTTAGCTCACGAATTTGTAGATTCTCAGGAATTTGACGAATAAATTGATCAGGTGTCATCTCTGGAGCAAGATAAAATTCTACTTGTCCAGATCTTACTTTCAGGTCGCGAACGTATGCATGATTCTTGATAAAAGATAAATCTCCCTGATACCTTACTGATACTTTCTCTTCACCAAATTTTTCTTTAATTTCAGATAGGTTACCATATAAAACTTGTTTTCCTTTATTGATAAGAAAAATACGATCACAAAGCTCCTCCACCAAGTTCATCCGATGAGATGATAAAAGAACAGTGGTACCTTCAGAAGCTAAACTGCGAACTATCTCTTTGAAAACATCCTGATTCACTGGATCAAGCCCTGCAAAAACTTCATCCAAAACAACAAATTCTGGACGATGAATAACTGAAATAATAAACTGCACTTTTTGTTGCATCCCTTTTGATAATTCTTCTATCTTCTTATTAGCATAACTCTTTAGTCCCAAACGATCTAACCAATTTAGCGCTGATTCTTTTACCTCTTTATGCTCCAGACCCTTTAGTTGACCAAAATATATAATACTCTCTAAAACTTTTGTCGTTTGATAAATCCCTCGATCTTCTGGAAGATATCCGACATTCTTTTTGACCTTACAAGTTTTATTAAAATAATACTGAATATTTCCTTCATCTGGTGCAGTGATTCCCATTAACATTCTAATAGTAGTCGTCTTTCCTGCTCCATTTGGGCCTAGTAATCCAAAAATCTCTCCTCTTTTTACTTTAAAGGATATGTTATCAACTGCTCGATGATCACCATAAACTTTGACTATCTCTTTTACAGATAGAATCGTATTCTGCTCTGTCATCCTTAGTCCTCCTCAATTTTTTTCGCTATGCTTCTTCTATTTCCCCAGTCGCTGTTTTTGGTAAAATTGTATGTACTTTTGCTGCTAATCCATCAGGAGATTCTAACAAAGCTTTCCCCAATGATTCAAGAATGCCATCTAGATTTTTACTCATTTGTCTTCCTCCTTGAATTTGTTCTTAATTTGCTATCTATCTGTAATTCAACAAAAAACTTATTTTTCCTTTTTGAATATTGGGATAAGACTTGGAATTTTTATAAAAAAATAAGACTCAGATTAACTGAGTCTTAGTGACAATACTAATCACATATTCATCCTTCCCAATAAAGATTAGCAAAGCTTTTTTCAAGTTTTTCTTATCTTTTGCTCAAAATATTCCCAATAAATTGTTTTTATTACAAGGTTAGGTATTTTTAATAATAAACGTGTTCTGACAACTTTATCTATTGTCAACAATCCCATATAAAAAAGCAAGGATACAAAATATTTTTGGTCAAAACTTCTATCAAAAGAAAATCTAGATATAATATTTGCCGTGATGCCTCCACTTTTTATGATTTCTTCTAAAACTTCACGGTTTTTTTGATTTATTGTCAATCGTTCTAATCTGCCATAATCTATTTTCACATTATCAGTAATTAACTCTCTTGGGGGAACTTTATGTCTTAAAAAGTAATCAAAATAGTACAAAATCATTTCTGGATTATAAACTCGTTGGTCACTATCTTGATTAAAAAGATAACCATTATAATATTCTTTTAACTGCTTTTTAATCATATCCCAATCTGGAAAATTTATATTAGCTTGAGCTTGAGAAATAATAGATGCTACTTCATTTTCAGTAAAACCCAACATTTCATTTGTCATTGGATCCATTGTTATATTTAACGTTATATTAAAACCACTGGTTAAATCATCTAACATAATTGGCGAACTACCTGTAATAAAAAGCTTATCTATCACTTCTTGTGTACCTATTTTCAATGTTTCATAAAAATCTCTAACAAATCCTCTAGCTCGCACAATATCTTGATAATACCTACTATCACCCATTGCAATAATATCGTTCGCAAAATGATCATATTCGTCGATTATCAAATAAATCTTCTTATTAATTAATTTTACTGCCATAAAAACTATTTCCATCATATGTTTTAAATCTTTTTCGTTTACTAATTGAGTAACAATTTCTTCAACATTAGAAAAAAACACACGATAATACTGAAGAAAATTGATTAAACCTCTTAAGATAGTTTTACGAAAAGAATCTTCTAACTCACTCTTGGAATCTGTTTTTAATCCAGAAAAATTAAATTTTAAAACCATGTAACTATTTCTTTTAGATGTAGGATTATGACCAATATATAGTTTTTTAAATAATTTATCAAACTCTGCATCATGATTAAGATCATAATAATAATCTAAAGTAGATAAAAATAATGATTTTCCAAATCTTCTAGGACGAATAAAAAATAAATAGTCAGCGTTTAACTCTTCTAACAATTCAATATATTTTGTTTTGTCAATATAGAGTAAATCGTTATCTCTGATTTTTTTAAAATCGGTTATACCGTAAGGAAGTTTCATATATATACTCCTTCCTGATTAAGTTGTTATTTTCTCAATTTAACCTGACCTAACCCCATTGTGGTCTTATACCCTACCCCTGCATAAAAACTAAAATACGCTAAGGCAGTAACTTCCTGGCGTTGTGCCATTGTTAGATCAGCCAAATTATATTCACATTCACCTTGAAAACCTTTGATCGAATATTTTTTAAATCGCTCCATTCTGGTTTTCAAGTCATAACGATTAATCTGAATCTTAGATAGATCTTTTTGATCTAGTGATAAAGTTGGCCCGTCAACCTTTTGCCAACGATAGAGTAAGCTTCCAAATAGTGATTCAGGCAGGGGGAACAATTGACTTTGATTTCCCATTCTAAAAGAGGTGGTCGTTAAAAATTTGAAATTCACTCGATCTAATGCCGGATAATTAAGCAGTGAAGTAAAATCTGTCTCCCCACACCAAGGGTCATCAGGATCAGTGGTTAAAATTCGAGTAACGGTAAATGGTTGTCCATTCAGCTTCAACTCAGTCTTCATTGTAAGAAAATATTGCATAAAGCGACGATAGAGAAGATCATTTAAGAATGTCACTCTAAACTTATACTCTTTTCCTTGCTCTAACATTGTCTTTTTCCCAATCCGTTTAGGAAAAGGGTAAAACGAAGACAGGGTAAAGTTTTTATAATCACCATCATGTAATTTATCTGCTAAAGCTGGGTCGATTGTGCCGAAAATTTTAAAGAACAAACCATGTAAACTTTCTGGTTCATAAGAATGGAAGGTAATTGGAGTTTTTGAAGTCATGTAGACAGAGACACTGTATAGCATTATTATCACTCCTGTTTTTTATTCCTTTTTAGGAAGTATGTTTATTGTGACCTAACAGACACAGCACAACCATTCCAACCACAAGAGAGTTTCAATTCCTCTACAGGAAGTATGTCTATTGTAACACTCAACATCAGGCAGTAATGGTAACTTTACAATACGTTTCAATTCCTCTACAGGAAGTATGTCTATTGTAACGTTTCTGCAAGTTTGGTATTTGCAGGGTTAGTTGTGTTTCAATTCCTCTACAGGAAGTATGTCTATTGTAACTCTACCCATTCTCAACCCTTGATACTACTGGTCTTAAAATCAATTTTACGCACCAGATTTATTTTCGATATTTTACGACAACTTTCTACATTTCCCACTGCCTGCTCAACCCCTCACAAATGGCGTCATTTCAACGTTTATTACACTTTACACACCAGACCGGGGTTTTTGCCGTTTCGCAATGGTGTGTAATTTTAAATAACTACGTTATTATACCTTTTCTACATTGAAGTTCGATTTCCTCCTTAATTATTACCTCATTTCTATTATACCCTGTATAACAAACAATAGTCAGTAAATTTTTTCTATTTAACGAGAAGAAAATATCTTAAAAAGATATTTTCTTCTCACAATATAAAATTTTCTTGTTTACCTTTTATCCCACAATAAAATCCCATAGTCAATATCTTTTCTTCACATCTCTTACAAAGTGGGTAGATAATAATACTATCTGTAGTATCCATCAATCGTTGCAATTTGAATTTCAATTTCAAAAAAGTTTTCTCATCCAAAAGACATTCAAAAATACTATACTGCATCCTTTGCCCATGATCTTTTAGCAACTCATAAATCAGTCTTCGTCTTTTATCATCAGTCACATCATAGCAAATAACATAATGCTTCACATCAAACTCTTACTTGTAAAGGAAGATATTCCTCCAACTCCCCCATAAGATATTTTGCCAACATCCTAGCTTGAATTTCAAAAGCACGCTGATAGGTGATTTGATAACCAAAAACAGGATGTTTTAATTCTGTTTTCTTTCTCTGCTCATACTGAGCAAGAAATCTTTTAAATCCTGGCTGTTTTAATTTTAGTTGTCCTACTTCTTCAAAATCTTCTTCTTTGATAATACCCGAGTTCAGGATATAAAAAACCATCTGATCTACAATTAGTGGGCGAAACTCCTCCATCAAATCTAAGGCTAGAGAAGGTTTACCATAACGATCTTTGTGCAAAAATCCAGTGTAAGGGTCAAGTCCTACTACCCGACAATACCCTTCAATATCGCGAGTCAAAAGAGAATATCCCAAACTTAACAAAGCATTAACTGGATCTTCAGGTGGTCTGCGATTTCTTCTTTCAAAATGTATTTCTGATGAAAGCAGTGTATCAATTGATTGGAAGTATAGTCTGGTTGCATACCCTTCTAGCCCACGTAAAGTATTTATATTCTCTGACTGCTTAAGTTTCTTTTGAATCGTTTTAAGTTCTTGAACGTGTTTTCCAACTTCCTCATCCTTACAAGCTCGATTTCGACGTTGAAGTAGCATACGCATATTATAAACTTTTCCTTTTATAAATTGGCAACTTAACTTTTTACAGACATCTTCATCTTCGGATAAAATAATTTGTTTTTTTCGTAAGATCCCATTTTTGTTGCATGGCGGGATAATAGTTCCCTCATACTTTCCATAATAATTCAAATACACTATTTCAATGTTATTCTTTAAAAGTAAAGAAATAATCGGATGTGAAAGATTTACTCGACCAAATAAAGCAACCTTTCTTATTTTAAGAATCGGAATCTCCTTAATTATTTTTTCATCTTCTTTAATGATCAAACGATTATATTTTTTACTGATCTCGACATTACTAGTAGTGAGATATAATACCTCACGTTCATCCAGAACAGGCATGACTTTTCTTGCTTTTCCAGTCTTCTTATTCTGAAGTTGCTCGACTTCTTCTGGAAGACATTGTTCCTTCAAGCTACAACCTTCACATTTCTCAGAATATTTTGCTTCCGGACATCTTGACTGTTCAATCATTCTTCGAGCATCATAGATTGCACTCAGAGTTTGATCACGGAGAGTATTATCAAATTCTACCCTGATTCGTTTTTTAGAACCATAATAATATATGTAGCCATACTCAACTTTTTGATTATAATTTTCTTCGATCAATAAAGCCTGTGCACATAACTGAACACGATGATTTAACCACTCACCAACTTTACCCCTTTTATACTCAACTGGAGTGTACTTTTCTCCTTCTACCTCTAATACATCAAAACGTGCTGCTATTCCCAAATTGTCTGACTTTAAAGATACAGAAAAAATTTTATCGCCTTCCCTTTTGATCTGGTCTGTATCACCATCTACTCTTTTATGCTTAATCTGTCCATCCACCAAATAATAATTTTCAGCCTCTATCTGTTCAACTTCTCGATAATAAAATAGTCTTTTACAATACACAAATGAGTTTAATGCTGATGCTCCAAGAATCATATAAAAACACCTCCCAAGTACTAGATACTTCTAGTATTGGAAGGTTAAGAGGTTTTTAAACATATGTTGGTTATTTTTTTTGAAAAATTTAGTAATATTCCTTTGCGAGAAGTATAGTTGTTGTAACAATTGCAAGTTTTTTTCACTGCTATTGTCACCAACGTTTCAATTCCTTTATAGGAAGTATGTCTATTGTAACCTTATAAAAAAGTGAGGGAACAAAAAAAAGTAAAAGGTTTCAATTCCTCTATAGGAAGTATGTCTATTGTAACAAGGTGGATGCTCCATATATCGTAAAGCCACAGAAAAGTTTCAATTCCTCTATAGGAAGTATGTCTATTGTGACAAACTCATTACCTATATTATCAGGAATACTTATTAAAACGTTTCAATTCCTCTATAGGAAGTATGTCTATTGTAACGTTGGAACTTATTTTGGCAAACCACAACTTAAAGCGTTTCAATTCCTCTATAGGAAGTATGTCTATTGTAACCAGCTAATTGGTTCTGATCGATAATACCTTCGTTCGGTTTCAATTCCTCTATAGGAAGTATGTCTATTGTAACTCTACCCATTCTCAACCCTTGATACTACTGGCCTTAAAATCAATTTTACACACCAGATTTGTTTTTGATATTTTACGACAACTTTCTACAATCTCCGCAACCTATTCAACCCCTCATAAATGGCGTCACGTCAACGTTTATCACACTTTACACACCAGACAGGGTTTTTTGCCGTTTCGCAATGGTGTGTAATTTCAGATAACTTCGTTATTATACCTATTCTACATTAAAGCTTGATTTCCTCTTTAATTATTACCACAGTACTATTATATCCTTACATGACAAACAATAGTCAGTTAATTTTTTCTATTTACCAAAACCCTATTACCTATTTTATATCTTAACTATTCCATGATTAGTCCACAAAAAGTATTTTAGTCGCATTCACATACCATATATAGTACTGAAACCGTATAATTCAGAACTATGATGTGTGAGCTCTTGTGCGATTACTTTTTATGAGCTAATCATGGAATAAATTACAAAGCATTTATTGGTAATAAGTTACAGCATTTCCGCCGATATGGTTATAAAATTCCTTACCTAAGAATCAGTTTCATCCAAAGGCTCAATGTTTTCTATCTGAAATTCATCTATTTTTATCAAATTCATTAACTCGCTCTTGATTGAGTTTATTACTGCTTCTGAATTAGTTGAGAACGATTTTACAGGTGCACCTCCATTTAGATCATCAGGAATCCAGCACCAAAATTTAAATTCCCATGGAAAATTATTATTTTCATGTTCTCCCACCTGGTAAATATCCGATATATATATCTTACTTCCAAAGTTTATATCTTCACCAATATTACCTCCAAAAAGATACTTAACTAGCCGTTTCTTATCTTCCTTAACAACAACTTGGTCGCCTATCCCTTTATATTTAAACTGTTGCCTTAAATAATATCTTAGCAATAGCCCCGTATGATAATATTGTTTTTTTTGCGAAATGCAATAAAGTTGTTTTCTAGTTTTTTTCGAGTAAACTTTTTTTAAAATTGTTTCCAAATTACTTTTATTAAGTTTAGCACGGTAAAAATACATATCATTTAACTCTGGATAGATTTCTTCATTTTGATTTTTGTCCTCTTTTTTTTGTATCTTCTTTGCTTCCTCTATAACCAAATGAAATAACTCTTTCCCTTCCTTAAGTAACTTACTTTCCTCATCCATTAATCCATCATAATATATCTGAAAAACTCCAAACCCACTTTGAGTCTTCGCTCCTAATGACCCTAACCTAGAAATCTGAAAAAGTATATACATCAAGATTTTAAAATAATTATCTGCGTCCATACTTTGAATATCAATAAAGTTCAAGGTCAAAAAATCTTCTTTCTGCCAAAAACCTTTTAATCCTTTTTCACCATTCAAATATTTTCTAACCATAAAATTAATACTCGTATTTTCACCATTTAAATAATCAGGATAATCTAAATCAACTACTTCCCAACCACTCACTCTAAGATCAAACGGTTTTCTTCGACCTGTTGTGCCAAAAATTAAACATTCGGGACAATGACAATTAAGCGCTTCTAACTGTGCACTGATTCTTTTACTAAATCCTTCCCTTGACGTACTCAAATAAAAGTTTCCTCCATTTTTTTGCTCTTCTGCAATCTTTTCTTTATATCTACGACTATCAAACTTACTTTCACTAGCACAACATTGAACTCCATATTGACGAGCTATAACTCGAAACCACCAACGTATTGAACCCAAAATAGCTGTTTCTTTAAGTTCACTGCATACTCGATTTCGATCTCCTGTCCAAAGAGGAGTTTTTAGCTTAAGTTGCACTTTCTTCTCTAGCATATCTTAACCCCTCCCTTCTAAATTATTTGCCAATGCTCTGACTCTATATAGAGTATAGTTTAACGATTCTTCTATCACTTTTTTTGAATAAATTAAAATACCAAGATCTATATCACTTACAAAATCTTTATTTTCAAACATTTCTATAGTCATGTCTTTTGAACACTTTCCACCACTCTTTTGAATAGCTGGCACTGAAAATTTAATATTCTTTAAAAGAAGTTCTGCAAATTTCTTATCCTTTTCTTTATTAGAAAGATTACGTAGCCAGAGATTTAACACATAAAGCCCCTTACTCTCATTAATTTGAATAGCTTCACTCAATCTATTTTCAATTCTCTTCAAAACATTCTTATCCTTTTCATCTGCCAAACTCAACATATCAATTATTTCATAGGCAACTTTATACTTCAATTGTTCAATATTTAACATTTTAATCACCACAAAATATCAGATTTTTAACTTTTTTTTGATTAATCAACTGTGCTAGTTCTAATCTTCCAAAACCTCTAGTCTTCTTACCCCCTACGCCCACAATAGAATAGAATTTCATTCCTTCTTCGACATTTTTTCTAAACTGAATAATAGACTGAAATTCAGAACTCTGTAATGCTTTCGGAGGATTTATAACAATTTGAAAATAAAGATATGTATTTCTCGGAATTGCTTCATATGTAAATAATGCTGTACCCTTTGCGGTTCCAGTTTCAGGATCTATCGAAACAGAAGTTCTAACTTCAAGATTATTTTCTACAGTTTGAATAAACGTTTTCTCTGTAACTACTACTAGACTCCTTTGAAAATCTACAGGTATATAAATCTCTAACGAAGAACTATCCTGATTGTTCATTTCATACTGATCATATAATACTCCATTTAATTCAAGATAAGGAGTCCTATTAGTCAACTTATAATACATTCCTTCTGGAATAACTGAAGGTACATAATGTAAAGAGACAAAAACGTTTTCAATACTTGTCTCATCAACATCTCTATCTGCAATTTCTGTTCTAATACTTTCTGTAAATTCTTTTAAACGTGAAATTGTTGTAATCCAAACAGTCCCTGACATTGTAGCGACAGGAAAGAATAATAAAAGGGCATCACTAAATTGAACAGCACCCTGACGTTGAACCTTATTTTTTGCAACACCAAAAGTCTTGCAAACTATACATATACCATTATCACAATTAGAATTATTTCCACCACATTTAGCACCTGTTTTCTCATCCGACTGTTGTTTCGCTAGATAATGTCTTGCAACACCTGAAAGACTTGTCCCTGGAATTTTGGGTATAGTATCAAAATCTCTAACAATCAAGTTATCAATATAATCCATTCTATAGCCACCAGCACCAATGTGAACAGGATCAATTGTTTTTACAAGATAAGTAAATACATTTTTTTCAGGTGTAATCAATTGTTGCTCAATCATTCTTTTCACCTCTCTTTGAAGTGATCTTTACTTCATCTTTCCAGTCAAATATTTTATGATAATATTTCAACTCTAATAAATCTAGATAACTCCCATCAGACAACAAATTATTCAATTCTTTTTCTTTTTTTTCTTCTCCATTCTTAAAACTACCAATATTTCTAATTAACATTGAAAAATATTTATTTTCTAAATCACCAAGTCCCTTTGAAAAATCATTACGAGCATCAATTAGTAGTTCTTGCAAGTGATAAAGTGAAGAACGAGAGAGAGATTCCTTATTAATTAATTCACTAAATCTATTTAGAGAACTTAATTTATCAAAAGTCATTGGTCTTGATCTAATATCAGAACATATTAAGCTTTTACGTCTTTCATAATGATTCTTCCCATTACATGGTTCTGCTTGAACAGCCAATCTTGATTCAGTAGAATTTACAAATTGAAAATCAAACATACTAGGTACAAAAAGGATAACATCTCCCTTTTGTATTTCAGATGAAGATTTTAACATTCCTGTTTTACTGCTGCTATCTAATACTATTACTCTTGCAAACCACTTATCTTCCGCAGATTTTTTGAAAAGTGTATTCGGTTCAAGACATGAAATTGTAGTCTCACAAGTAACTTTTGCCTTTTCGCCAATAAAAGCTCCTTCCAAAATTTCAAGTTTCATATTAAGTATCTTTTCTTCCGATATCAAATGATCAATCACTTTGCATTTTAAACCAGTTGCCTTAATTATTTCACCCTTTTTAATCTCAATTGAATACTTATCTGCATCTTCATCTGGCAAACCGATTATTTCTCTATACTCTTTTAACATACGTTTTCCAGTATCAAATATTAAATAAAGCGGATATTTATGATCAAAAAATACTGCTCCCATATTTAATGATATTCGCCCTATTGCTTTCCCAAATCTTTTATCAAATTCCGATTTAAAAACTTGAACCACTTTTTTAACACGGTTTGCTGGAAGAAATAGCATAAATTCATCAGCTAAGGAATATATCTTTCTAAATTTTGAAATACCTTGTAAGAAAAGTATATCCATTTGAGATATTTCAATTTGTTCATCAACCTTATCTGGTATAATTTTATTTCTTTTATTAATAAGATGCAATTCAATAGCATACTGCAAAATCTTCTGTAACTTTATTACTTCATACTCTTCAAATTCACCATTTTCTTTATAATAACCATAAGGCAGACTTTCCGTAATATGTACCTGACACTCTTTTGAAACTTTATCATATTCAGTGATGTATAATCCTATTGAATCTTTTCCATCTGTCAACTGTTTAAAGAGAATTTGATCCGCTTCATTCAATTCTTGTTGCACACCATTGGCTTTTTGGATTGCCCGCTTAAAATACTCAGCATTTATTGGAAACTCATAAAATCCTGATTGAATCAGCAAATTTTGCTCCTTATTTTGACCATGATTTATTTTAATCTTTGCATAGACCTTATAACCTTTTAGATCCACATCTTGCATCAATTGATTAAAAACATCGTTATAATATTCATCTGTTGCAGATACTACTGATCTAAATCGTGATGGAGAAGGTGGCTTAGGTTTTAAATTTTCACCATTTTTATGAACATTCACATTTGTCTTTATATAATCTCCAGAAAGCCATTTATCAAATAAACCAAAATCACCTACCAACAATGCGACCTTATTTCTTTCATCACTCATCTGACTAATAAAAGTTGCAAAAATATCTTTTCGTTCATTTTGATTATTTTCGTCAAAAGCAAACTTGCGAGTATTAAGGCACCATTCACAAACCTTTTCATTGTTGTATATTAAGTAATTTTTTCTGATTTTATCTTTATTTATAACTGGCCGTTTACCACAAACATGACAAATTTCAGCTTTCACAGTCCATTCATCTTTCCATATCGGTAATACAGATAGATCGGTTAAATGATATTGTGGAAGTCTTTTTTTGATATTTGTTTCATACTCTTTTTTTAACTCGACAATTACCTTACCAAAATTCAATCCATTATCTGATATATCACAAGGTCTAAACACAATTCTCGGCATTATTTCACCCTGAACACATAAGCGACTACCATCTTCTACTTTTCGATTAAAAATAGAAATAATGTGATCTCGAATTTCTTTTCGTAAATCATTATTTTTTGATAATTCTGGTACAATAAAATACATACCATTTACATCATTATATACACAATTACCCAAGGCTAATTTTTCTTCAATATATTCAATAATTTCTTCATTGACTCTTTCTATCACATTTTTTCTTCCTAAAAAATCTGGCCCTCTATAAACTTTAGTTCTGAAATCACGCCCTGGATATTGTATTGCTAATATGTTAGGACTTCCTATTAAACAATCTAACAAAGAAACCCATTCATTTTTTTGTCTAACCTTTCCTGAATTAAATAGATTCAGATAATTCATAGGTTTTTTATATTTATTTTTATCTTTATCCTTATCTTTATCTTCATTTTTTATATTATTATTACGAATTTTAACCGCTTTCACAAAAGGATTGAGCTTTTTGAACTTTTTTTTCAAATCACTTTCTATTGTAGTAGCTTTAATTGACTCTCCTTCAACACGGGCTATCATAAAATAATCATACTTCCCAGAACCATAATATTCGCTTAGATATTTTCCCTTTTCTGTTCCCAAAAGATCAGTTAAATATAATGTTTCCTTATTAAATTCGATCTTATGTTCGCCACTACGATTAAGCTCATTTGAAATTCTTTCTTTCAATTTTTTTCGTTCTTTACTTTGTATCACAATTAAATAATATGAATCAGAATATTTTTTTAATTCTTCTTTCATTTCTAATAAAAGATGTTTCATCATCTGAATCTGATTCACATCATTATTTATTAAAATTCCATTTAAAATAGCTTTTGTAATTGATGCCGTAACAAAACAATGATCCCAAACTGAAGTATCGTGATCTGGAACCTGTGACATTGCAGGAGCAGAAGAAAAATATTTTTGCATAGACTTCATTAAATCTTTTCTATGTTCTAAAATTTTTCCAATGCCTTCTTTTTCAAAATTTTCATTAAACAGATTATCAAATTCACGATAAAATTCTTTTCTTTTATTTAAATTAATCTTCTCGTTGCTATTTAACCCTTCATCAGAATATCCAAAAGGATTACATACATTTTTTACTTGATTACCATGATTATTATAATGGAATCTAGAATAAGTTCTATCCTCTTTTGAATCCATATTATCTGCCTGCGCGATTATATGTTGTAGCAATGTCTTTGGAAAAGGCCATCTTCCCTTATAAAAATGATGTCGAAGTGCTGAAAAACCAATTTCTTTATTAATATTTTCTCCAACAATAATAGCGTGAGGAATTTTTATTTGCTTTTCTAAATCATCCCAATTGGAGGTCATTAATTTTTTAAAACTTTTTGATAAATCTTTATCAGTTACTAACATTTTTTTATCAAGTTCACTAAACCTAATACCCTGACATTTTAAACCCATCTCTTTTCGAGCAATTGTTAAATGATTTTTATATGAAAATTTTACCTTTGTTTTTGTTACACTTAGTTGTCGAGCAATCTGTGAGTTTTCATTAGAATTATGAATATTCTGATCCAACTCATTGTTAACAACAACCTTTCTTTCAAGTAAGCATGGATCATTAACTTTGCCAAGATCATGAAATAAAGCCAAAATTTCAGCTATCAAAATAAACTCCCTGTATTCATGCTTATTATTACTCATTTAAATTCCCTCCAAATACACAGGTAAACAAATCCTTATAATCTTTTTTATGCGAAGTTTTTATATCTAAGCAATAGTTTTTCTTAATAGTTCCCCATCCCTCACCCTTAGCAGAGAATCCATACTTAAAAAACAATTGATTCAACATCTGAAAAACATATTTTAGTTCTTTAAAAAACTTTTCTGTTTCAGTATAACTTGCTCGCCACGGATAATATAATAATTGAAAATTACTTTTTGTACCAGAAGGTACAACTTCATAAAAAATAGGTTTTTTTCCTGTTTTCGTTCTTTCATCTAACTTATTGATTACATCATATTTAATTGTAAGATCAGACTCACAAAAAAAGCTATCATAAAAGTTTAAAGTTCCCTTAACCTGTTCACCTTTAATTCTTTCTTCATAATACTCCTGATAAGCATCTAAAACTTCTGCTTCACTAAAATACCTATCTAAATATTCTTTCACAGTTTTCGTTTCATGTCCAAATAAGGTAGTCAACATCAATCTTTTTTCAATTAATTCATCTTTTATCTCATCAATTTGATCTACATTAGCAATAATTTGATCAATTAAAAGTTTTATTCCTACCCAATGTATCTTTCCTTTCCAAGTTGAAGCACGAACCATAGGCATTTTAAAAACTTTTTCTTTCACGATAGGATTATCAGCAAAATAAAACAACTCATCATCTTTACTAAAATATGGAGTTTCCAATACAAAATCTATAGAAATCAGCCAGACAGGTATATTCAATTTTTTTATTTCCTCTTCCTCAAAAGTAAATGAGGTTAACTCTTCAAACTTATCTTTAGCATTCTTACCTCCAAACAGACATTTTTTAATAAATTGACCTTCTTTAGTCCAATAATCTTGGAAAAAATTTATATTATTTTCGTTTTCCTTTTTACTTTTTTTTATTTTTTGTTTATAGTACGAAACAGCAGATAAATCCAAACCCAAATCCTTACAATTCTTTTCCTTCGTTGAAGAGTTAAAAATTTCGTCCGTATTTAAGTAACCAAGAATCTTTTCTTTCATTTTTCATACCCTCCTATGGAGCAAAACTTTACAGTTCCAAAAGGTTGCAACTCAAGAGCCATTTTATTCTCAATATTAAATCTTGACCCTGGAGATAATATAATTTGAGGACTGGATAATTTTTGTCCAGCACCTCGTGAAGAATCCCAAATTCGTCCCACTACTGGTTCAATATCTCCACAAAAATTCATAATTGATGAAATGGGTGCATCAATCTGAATAGGTAATAAAGCATTCTGATTTCCAGGTTCTAAAACAATCTTCGGTTCAATACTATTAAGATTCATCCTCCATGGTTTAAATATAGAGGAGTTTCTATCAAAAAACATAAATTCATCGCCAACTTCCAGCAATTTTGACTTGATTTTGACTTTTCCAAACCCTCTACTTCTATTCCCACCTAATCCTTGCAAACCAACTTTTTCGTTTAAAATTCTTTCAAATCGCTCAGGCTCAATGTTCAAACATTTATAACCTTCTTCACGAAATAAAAGATAACCACAAAATCTGGTTTTGGGTTTTATGTATTCAATTTCATGTAATGTTCGTTCTTTTGCTGTCATTGTTTCAGAATCAATTGCAGTCGAAGTATAACTGCCAATAAATTTTTGATCAAATATGTAATCAGATATTTTTTCAGTATTTTTATCAGACGGACATTTGATATATTGAAGCCCAGAATCCATATAAGTAGGAACTAGAACACTTTCATCCTCTTTAATATAGCAATTTGTAAACCTGAAATATTTCATCAAAATTTTGCCGTTCTTCTCATAAGAATCAGAAGAACAAAACTCATTCATTTCTCTAGTTAAAGTTGCAGTTAATGCCCCCCATAATGTTTTGCCTGGAATAAATCTTTTTGTTAATTCAACTACTCCCAACTTCAAACCACCAAAATGAAGTTTAGTTAATGCTTCTATCTCTATTTCAATTACCTTCCATATTGCCATAAAAATCAACCCCTAACCTTGGAGATCATTTGCTTTGGCAGAATACAAAGCATAAGTTAGCATTTGTTCGTAAAGTTGCCCTAAAAAGAATAATTCATCTATAGTAAATAAATTTTCTTTGATGAGAATATTATTTATAGAATCACTTAATCTAATCCAGTTTTCTATTTTTTCAATATCATCATTGCAAGTTTTTAAACTTAGATTATTAACCTTGTTCTTAAAAAAACTCAACTCATCTATAAAAAGTAGATTAAAACACTCCTGACAAATTGCTCTTGCAATTTTTTTCTCTTCTTTACCCTCTGAACCTCGTTCTCCCAACCATATAAAAAATCCATAAAGTCCATTGATACGTAAAATCCCAAGTGCTTTATTTAAAACAATCTTAAGGTTGCGTTTATCTGGAATGTTTTCAGCGAGGCTAATTCCTCGTAAAACCAATCTTCTTTTAAGATTTTTGCGTTCCATCTTTCACCCCCACCTTTACTTCAATTCTTCCAAATCCACGTGTAGTCATTCCACCTATCCCAAGGTATTTAAAATAGGAAAATGCCTTTTCTAAATATTCATATAATTGATTCAACTCATTATCTTTTTCTCCACCTTTAATTAAACCTATGTTTACCGCTTCTTCAAAGTCATTTGCTAGAGTAGACATAAATCCACGCGGATGATTATAAGTTACATCAAAATAAAAATAACTAGTTCGTGGTATTGCTTCATATGAAAAAAGTGCCCCTTCGTCCGCAGTATTCGTTTCAGGATCAATAGCTACTGATGTTCGTTTCTCAAGATTGTCGTCTACTATGCTTTGAAAAAGATCATCATGGATACATATTGAACGATTTATAATATCTGGTTCTACAGAAAGTGCTTCAAAAACATCTCTATAATTTTCAGAAATTTTATTTTCTGAAAATTTCCTATGGAAAACTAACCAACCAAGATTCACTTTTTCCTCTAAATCATGGCTTTCTCCCAACTGAATATATTCATTATCATAAGATAATTCAATATTAGAAGCAAAGCTACATAGCTGCTCATTATTTATTGTACTACCAAAATCATCAAGTCTAGATTTTGTAGTCACCCAAATCGGACCATACATGGTAGCTACCGGAAAAAACAAGAGACGAGCATCATAAATTTGTACCATTCCCTGCCTGGAAAGGTGACCTTCCTCTTTTGAAAAACCAAACAATAAGCAAATAGGACAATTATCTTTTCCACAGCCATTTGTTCCTGCACAATCACTATTTAGATCTAGCGAAAGATAACTTCTTGCTGCTCCTGACAGAGTTGTTCCAGGTACAATCGGTACTCCTTCTTCATCTCTAACTATTTTGTTATCTATTCTCCCAATGTGATATCCCCCTGTCCCAATATGGATCGGTTGAAGAGCCTTTGCTAAATATATTTTGTTAAATATCACCATTACCACTCTCCCAAATAATTAATGTAAAAAGTGAATTTTTCAAACTGAAAACGTATTTCTTATTTATTACATAATTCTATTAATAAAGTAAGATTCCTCTTTTGAAAAAGTGATCTAATTAAATTAGAAGTTCTTTCACAATTTTTATTTTCCAAAATTAAAAAAACACTCATAAGTACGAGTGTTTTAATACTATTCTTTAATGTTTTCTCGAAGAAAAAAACTTTTAATAATTAATATTCATTCCTTTATAGGAATTATGTCTATTGTAACTGATTAATGATGATGTTATTAACGCTTCAATACAGTTTCAATTCCTCTACAGGAAGTATGTCTATTGTAACTTCACTTATCAGGCATTACGCAGGATTGAAAGGATGTTTCAATTCCTCTACAGGAAGTATGTCTATTGTAACTTTTTAAAACCATTTCTTTGTAGAGGTTGTCATAGATAGTTTCAATTCCTCTACAGGAAGTATGTCTATTGTAACGCATTATATCAAAAAAAGGAGTGAAGTTTATGTCAGAGTTTCAATTCCTCTACAGGAAGTATGTCTATTGTAAC
>JAGMES010000049.1 GCA_023128035.1 Halanaerobiales bacterium
AGGTATTATTAAATGCATATAAAAGCTGGTTTCTTTCTTCATTTGACAATATATCGATTTGTGGCAACTTTCCGTCTGTTTTTTTTAGAATATAGTTAATTATATTGGAAAAGTGTTCAGACATTCTTTTGATTAATCGTTCTTCTAATTTTAGTGAGTTATATGCAAAATTCATAGTTATCTGGTTATTCATTTCAACTGCTAGTGTTAAGTCAAAGTTCGTCGATTCAAGCATCGAATAAGATTCTACCGTTAATATGTTGTTGTTTTCATTTATTTGTTTATCAAGTGGATAATTTTCGATGACAATGATGGAATCAAAGAGAGATTCTTTGTTGTCTAATCCACTATATGACCTGATATCCACTAGAGGAACATTTTCATATTCCATTCTTTCTTTCAGTGAATTTTCAATATTCTTTAGAAAAGTCAGGATAGATTCTTCAGAATTTGCTTTCACGCGAACTCTAAGAGGAATTGTGTTGATGAATAATCCTACCATTTTCTCTAGGCCTGCTATTTTTGCATTTCTCCCTGATACAGTTGTACCAAAAAGCACATCGTCAGTGTTATTGTATCTTTGCAGTAAAATCCCCCATACACTGTAAATGAGACTGGCGAAAGTTATTCTGTGTTCTGTGACAAACATATTTATGCATTTTGTCGCATCTTCATCAAAGGTATGTACATAAGATTTTGTAGTTTGGGTGTTCTTTTGAATTTCTCTACTATCTTTGTTTTCCAATAAAACAGGAAGTTCTGTTTTAGTATCAAAATCCTCTAAATAGTTGACCCAATACTTTTTTTGATGATCTTTATTCTGGAGTTGGAGCCATTTTATAAACTCGTTAAATCTGTTTTTTTGCGAATTTATGGGGTGCTGGCCCTTATATAAAGCAGCATAAGTTTGAAACAATTCTTTGAGTATAATCCCATTACTCCAACCGTCATATAAAATATGGTGATTACTAATAATCATCATATTTTCATTGGAGCTAAGTTTAACCAAAGTTACCCTAAAAGGTTCCTTGCTTATGTCAATTTGATTATGTTGATCCTGTTCCTGAATCTCATAAATCTTTTGCTCTTTTTCAGAGTCAGTTAAATTTGATAAATCATGAATTCTAAGAGGTACTTCATACGTTTTTAAAATAATCTGAACTGGTTTTTGAAGTTTCTCCCATCTAAAAATTGTTCTCAGCATCTCATTAGCTTCAATGACATAATTCCAGGCTTTTCTCATAACTTCCATTTTTATCTTTCCACGAATTTTCAAGCATAATTGCTCGAAATAATAATTTTCTATGTCATGCAAGTAGTGAAAAAGCATACCTTCTTGCATAGGAGTTAATGAAAGTATATTTTGTACATTTTGATTATCAATTTTTTTGTGCCCAGTTTGCATAGACTTTCTCCCTTCCTTCCTCACTTTAAAGAAATAGAAAATAAGTTTATTACTAAATTTCAGCACATCGTCACTATAATAATTATTATTACAATACTCGTAGTTAATAATAAGATTCGTTAAATATTGCTTTTCTTCCTGCCCAAAATCCTAAAAAATGCAATTATATTAAAACTTATTACTAACTGTTATCTATTATTTATGCTTTTCTAGGACTATTAAAAAGGATTGCGTTATCGCAATCCTTTTTAATAGTCAATAAATTCAATTGATTAACCCCTGATGATCAGATCATCGTCATCATCAGATGTGTGTTCCTCACATCCTAAAATCTTCCTAATAAATCGGATATATTCCCCTACAATATATTCAATTGTTGATGGTTTATACAAACCTATGAGATAGGTACAAACTACTTCGATCCCATTAGCATATTCCGTTAGGTAAAACATGATATCAAATTTAACATCCTGAACCTTTTCAATATGATGCGATCCTGTGTCTTCGACAGTCTCAAGATGGCTCTGGCCTATATTGAGCAAATTGAAAAATACCTGGATTTTTGGATATTTAATCTTCAATTCATCCGTAATCAATTCAAGTGGATAATCCTGATATTCAAGAGCTTTCAGGGTATCCTTATGGATCATGTCCAACATTTCTTCAAAGGATGTCTGAGAACGTACACTGTTTATCAGTACAATCGTGTTAATGAAGAATCCGATCACATTGCTTAAATTTTGATGTTGCCTTCCCATGCTTGGAACGCCGATGGCGATCTCCTCCTGTCCAGTCAGGTCTGCTAAGAACATTTTTAGCATTGTAATCGTCACAATGAAAAGACTAGTATTATAGTTGCTTACTGCCGCTTTTAGCTGATCTTTGATCTTTTCTGGAATGAAGATTCGATAACCAGCACTCTTTCTATTCTCCAGCAACCCTGAGGGGTAATCTTCTGGTAAGTTTAGAACTGGAAATCCTCTGCTTAATTTGTTCATCCAGTATTCTCTTGCTTGCTGGTTTTTATTTTGATCAGCGATCAGACGATTTTGCCAAACTGCATAATCTTTATATTGTACCGTCAGCGGTGCTAGTTCGCATTCCTTACCTTCCTTATATGCGTGATAGAGCAGATAAAACTCTTCTTTTAAGATTTCTATAGACCACCCATCAGAGATAATGTGGTGCATGCAAAATACAATATCAAATTGATTCTGCGAAAATTTAACCAGGCCAGCCCGTAACAATGAATTTTCTACTATGTTAAAAGGTTCCTCTGTTAGTTTTTCGTAGATGGACTCACACTCGGAAGATCGCTCTTTTTCGTTCAAGTTAAGCAGGTCAAAGATCTGAAGTTTGAAGCAGTCTCTAAAGTTAATTACCTGTACTGGACTCCCCTCGACCACTTTGAATTGGGTACGTAGGCTTTCATGACGGTTAACAAGTTGATCAAAGACTCTGGTAATGATTGCTTCATCGACTTCTTCATTAAAGGTAATTCGCCCGGCCATGTTATATGCCCTGTTCGCCGGTTCAAGTTGGCTGACAATCCACAAACGTTTCTGATTGTAGGAAAGCTCGTAATGCTTTTGCTCTGGCATTTTCTCGATTGCACTGAATGTCGAAATTTCTTTACTTTGGATAAGTTTACTTAGTTCCTTAATGGTTGGCGCTGTAAAGATATCCTGTAAACTGATTTGGATATTAAATTCTTTATGCACAAGATTGACAACCTGAACAGCTTTTAATGAATGACCCCCCATTTCAAAGAAATTATAGTTGATACCGATTTCTTCGATCATCAGCAATTTTTGCCAGATGGTAATCAGTTTTTCTTCTATCTCATTGGTGGGTGCGACATACTCTACTTCTGTATCAATTCCACCTTCTGGCTTTGGCAGCGCTCGCCGATCTATCTTGCCATTGTGGGTAAACGGTATCCTTTCAATCTGCATAAAGTGGGATGGGATCATGTAGTCAGGCAGTTCCTGAACTAGATGTGTTCGCAATTCTGATATAGTAAGTTCACGTTCCGCAACGATATAGGCACAAAGATATTTATTTCCACTAGAATCCACTCTATCTACTACAAATACTCCATCTACACTTTCGTGCTTTAGCAATTGCTGTTCGATCTCGCCAAGTTCAATTCTGTATCCCCTGATCTTCACCTGGTTGTCAATCCTACCGAGGAAAGTGATATTTCCATCAGACTGCCAGCATGCCAGATCACCAGTCCGATAGATTCTCTCACCAAGTAACCATGGATTTGGCACAAACTTCTCTGCAGTCAATTCAGGTAGATTCAGATATCCCCTTGTTAAGCCAACTCCTGATATACATAGTTCACCAGGTACGCCTACTGGAGTGAGATCATTATTTTTATCCAGAATGTAGACCCTGGTATTGGCGATCGGCTTTCCAATGGTCGATTTTCTCCTCACACATTTCGCAACAATAGCATCAACTGTTCCCTCAGTAGGTCCATAGTGATTGGTTAATTGATATCCTAGAGATAAGATATGATCTTTTACAGTATCATCCAATTTATCTCCACCAACAATAACAGTGTCCAAGCTTTCCAGTTTTTCACTTTGACCCAGAATCTCTTGTAACGTTATTGGAACAAACTGGGCGAAATTTATCTGATTCTCCTGCACAAATTCGATAAATCCCTGTGTATCTAGGGCCAACTCTTTTCGAATAATAAAAACCGTTGCTCCATAGATTAGTGGTGGGAAGATTTCCACTACCGCTGTATCAAATGAAACATTAGACATATGGAGTATATTTTTGCCCAGACACAGTTTAAACATTTCATAATAGTATTTTGATAGACTTACGACACCTTGATGTTCAATCATGACTCCTTTGGGTTTTCCAGTAGATCCAGAAGTGTACATTACATATACTAGATCATCTGGTTTATTGATGTTAATCAGGTTATATCCGTCTCCTTTGTAGTTTGTTCTATTAGATAAGTCGATCACTTCTCCTTTGAATTCAATTCGATCAGCGAAATCCTCGTGTGTCAGTAAGATCCGAGTTTTACTATCTTCTAGCATGTATATGATTCGTTCAACCGGGTAATCGAGATCGATCGGCATATATGCTCCACCAGATTTCAACACACCCAAGATAGCTATCACCATATCTATAGAGCGTTCAGCCATTATAGCAATAATTTCATCTCTCTTAACACCAAATCCCCTCAAACGATAAGCAAGCTGATTGGCCCTGGTATTCAATTCCTTATAAGTCAACTTCTCTTCAGCAAAGACTAAAGCGATAGCGTTTGGAGTCTTTTCCACCTGTTCTGCAAATAATTCATGTATTGTTTTATCTTTTGCATACTCCATTTTAGTAGTGTTAAATTCACTTAAAAGTTGTCTCCTCTCAATCCCAGAAAGCATGTTTATTTCTGCTAAGCTTACCTCAGGATTTTTGGTTATTTCTCTTAATATATTAATGAAGTGACTAGAGAGTCTTTCCATCGTTTCTTTTTTAAATAAGTCGGTACAGTATTCTATACTAAGCCACATCCTATTTGTTTCATCTATAACTTCTAAAGTTATATCAAACTTAGATATGTTATTCTCAAGGGTGTGCGGAATAAATCGTAAACCATCTATTTCAATCACACTACGACGAATGGCATCCTGGAATGAAAAAACTACATTAAATAATGGATTTCTGCTTAAATCTCTATGCAAATTAAGTTTTTTCGCGTGCGCGCGTACCAATTCTTCAAACTGATAGTCCTGATTATCAAACGCGAGTAATGTATTATCCTTAACTTCAGTCAAAAACTCCCTAAAGGTCTTACTGCTACATGGTACGTTTCTTAAAGCCAGCATATTTACAAACATCCCTATGATATTTTCCAAATCAGCATGACGCCTACCAGCAATAGGTGAACCAATGACAATATCCTCTTGCCCTGTATATTTGGAGAGCAAAACATTATATGCTGTAAGTAGTACCATGTATAGAGTTGAACCTGTTTGTATCGCAAGTTCCCTCAACTTCACGATTAACTCTCCATCTATTTCCGCCTCAATGTTCTCTCCTCTAAAACTTTGAATTGATGGACGCGGATAATCGGTAGACATGTTGAGTATTGGGATCTCGTCAGCAAAAATACCCAACCAGTATTTTTCCTGGCTTTCGATTATATCCGTTTTTAACAATTCATTCTGCCATACAGCGAAATCTTTGTATTGAACCTTAAGTTTAGGCAAATTTATACCCTGATATAAGGCGATAAATTCCTTCACCAAATTGTCTATGGATACACCATCAGAGATAATGTGGTGCATGTCAAAGAACATAATATATCTGTCCTTTGATTTGGCAAGCCTAACTCGTAAAAGAGGTGCTATACTTAAGTCAAAGGGACGTACAAACTCGCTTAACATCTCCTGTACACTACCTTCACAGACTTCAATAAAGCTGATTGTAAAATCAATTTCTTTCTGAATCTTTTGGACAACTTCACCATTCAGCATCTCAAACGATGTTCGTAGCGTTTCGTGTCTCTCTACTAGTTGTTTGAATACCTGCTCGAATTTCTCCCGATTTAGATCACCTTCGATCATGATTACTCCGGGCATGTTATAACTTACGCCGACGCCCTTAAACTGGCCCTGTACGTATAACCTTTTTTGAGCAGAAGAAGCAGGGTAATAATCTTGAGGGTAATCTTCTGGAAGGTCATCCCCCATAGAATAATATCTAGCCACCTCTATAGGTTGGATCGACAAGAAAAGATTTTCTTCTGCCCCTGCAATAAATTCTGCAAGATTTTTTATAGTAGGTCGCTGAAAGACTTCACGTAAAGGTAGCTCAACGTTCAACTCCTTGTGAATTTTTGATGCAAGAATTATGGCCTTTAAAGAATGTCCTCCTAACTCGAAAAAATTATCGTGAATCCCTATTTTTTCTACACCTAAAACCTCAACCCAGATGGAAGCAAGTTTTTCTTCAATTTCATTTCCTGGTGCTTCATATTCTACTCCTGTTAAGATCGTTACTTCTGGCTCTGGTAGAGCTTTTCGATCAACTTTTCCATTTTTATTTAGAGGCATCTTGTCTAGTTGAATGAAATAGGATGGGATCATGTAATCTGGAAGATTCTTCGACAAATGTTGTCTCAGTTCTTTGACAGTTAATTCCTTACTTGCGACTACATAAGCACATAAATACCGGATTCTATTTTCATCCTGACGATCAATCACAACTGCTTCTTCAATAACTTCGTAATTAACTAACTTACTTTCAATCTCTCCTATCTCAATTCTATAGCCGCGAATTTTCACCTGATGGTCAATCCTCCCTAAAAATTCGATATTTCCATCAGGAAGCCACTTTGCAAGATCGCCTGACCTGTACATTCTTTCTTTTAAATTCCATGGGTCGACAATAAACCGTTCTGCAGTAAAATGGGTATTATTCAGATACTCTCTTGCCAAACCTACTCCTGAGATATACAATTCTCCCGGAATTCCTATAGCAACTGGATTTTGAGCTTGATCCAGGATATAAATTCGATCGTTGGAGATTGGTTTACCAATCGGAGCATACACACTTTCAATTGGTGATTTAATCTCATATTCGGTGCAATGAATTGTCGCTTCTGATGGGCCATATACATTAACAAATCTTGGCCTTAACACAGCATGATCTGAACCGAAGAGATCAAAATATTTTTTCACAAGTTGACGACTTAATGCTTCTCCACCAACCAGGAGGTATTTGAGTGATCTTATTTTCTCCTTTCCCAATTCCGCAGTTACATTGAAAACTTCGTTTAAAAGCACAGGCACAAATTTTGCCATCGTTACATTTTCCCGTGCAATAGTCTCTACAATCTCCCGTGGGTTCTTCTCCCCATTCTGAACCAACAAACAGCATCTTGAACCATTGAAGAACCACCAGAAGATCTCTCTTACTGATGCATCAAAAGTATAGACTGTACACTGTAAAATCGTATCAGTATGATTAAGGGGGTATTGTTTCTGCAAATGAGTTATAGTATTAATCACTGAGCGATGTTCTATGACTACACCTTTAGGTTTCCCCGTTGAACCTGATGTGTAGATTACGTATGCTAAACTTTCTGGTTTGTTGATACTTTCTAAATTTTCTCCATTCGCTGCATATACTTTTTCGTCTTCAATATCTATTATCTCTGCATTAAATGTTACTTTATCGACATGTTTGCTTTGAGTTAAAACTAGATCGCTTTTACTATCACTAAGCATATACTTGATCCGATCCTCTGGGTACTCTGGAGAAATCGGTAAATAGGCTCCTCCTGACTTCAAGATTCCCAGGATTCCAATCATCATCATAAGCGAACGGTCTACTAAAATTCCTACAATACTATCTGATTTAACTCCCTTTTCCCTTAAATTCCTTGCTAACCGATTTATTTTTTCATTTAACTCTCTATAGGTTAATTTCTGTTCTTTATATACTACTGCAATATAGTTTGGTATCTTTTCCACCTGTTCTTCAAAAATCTGATGGATTATTGAATTTTTCGGGAAATCTGCATCTGTGTTATTAAACTCATAAAGAGTCTGATGTTTTTCTTCTTCTGTAAGCATTATGATTTCATTTAATCGAATATTTGTATTTGCTGTTACTTCTCTATAGATGTTTCTTAAGTGTAATATCATCCTTTCAACCGTTTCCCGCTTGAATAGCTTGATATTATATGAAAGATTTAAAGTTATTTCTTCATCTTTTTCTATTGCTGCTATAGAAATATCAAATTTAGATATTCGATGATTGTAGTTATAAGATTTCAATTCTAAATTCTCAATTCTTAACTCTTCATTATTAAAGTTTTGCATTGAAAACATTACATCAAAAAGTGGATTTCTACTTAAGTCTCTTGGAATAAGAGTTCTTTGGATGTTTAATCTGTTTACCAACTCCTCAAATTGGTAATCTTGATTTTCATAGGCCTTTAATGCATTTTCACTGACTTCACTTAAGAATTTTTCATAAGTTTTACTTCCTTCTGGTTTGTTTCTCATGGCAAGCGTGTTGACAAACATCCCTATAATATTTTCAAGATCAGCATGCGGCCGGCCTGCGATTGGACTTCCTACAACAATGTCATTCTGTCCACTGTATTTGGCTAACAGGATATTAACCCCGGACAAAAGCACCATATACATTGTCCTGTTAGTTTTTTTGATAATTCTTTTAAGACCATTTGTAAGTTCCCGATTAAATGTAAAAAAGATTGTATCTCCTTCAAAACTTTGAACCTTTGGTCTTCTCGAAACAGCAGTTACATCTCCAACATTCGTTGAAAAGTAATCTGTTGGCAGGTTTAATACTGAAATTTCATCACTAAATTGATTTAACCAATACTCTTCCTGGTTCTTTAGTACACCCGATTGTAATAGTTTATTTTGCCATATTGCATAATCTTTGTATTGAATTCTTAGTTTACTTGTTTTTTTACCTTCATACAGGCTTATAAATTCATTAACAAGGATTCCCATAGATACTCCATCAGATATAATGTGGTGAATATCAAACATTAACAAGTATCTAACTTCTCTGAATTTTGTAACCCTGACTCTAAATAAGGGTGCTTCACATAAATCAAACGGTCTTATAAATTCTTTGACTTCATTGTTTATTATTTTTTTTGAAAGTTGATCCGTTTTTTCGATATACTCTACGTTAAAATCTATTTCGTTATGGATTCTTTGCAATATATTATTATCCTGAGTTACAAAACTTGTTCTTAATACCTGATGTTTTTCAGTTAATACTTTAAAAATTTTTTCTAATCGAGCTATATCTAAATCTCCTTCAATAGTAAATATGACTGGAATGTTGTAACCTGTACTCTTTACATCAAATTGCTGCAAGAGATACATCCTCTTTTGCGCAGATGATAACTCATAGTATCCTAAAGGATAACACCTCTCTGAATAATATTCCGTCTCTTCTACAGGATGTATAGACGAATAGATATTTTGCTCGGATTGATTGACATAAGCTGCTAGTTCTTTAATTGTTGGCCTCTTAAAGACTTCCCGTAATGGGATTACTACGTTTAAGCTCTTGTGGATTTTTGACACAAGAATTGTCGCCTTTAAAGAATGCCCTCCTAGTTCGAAAAAGTTATTATTGATACCTATTTCTTTCATTCCTAAAACTTCAGCCCAAATACTAACAAGTCTTTCTTCTAGTTCATTTCTCGGTGCTTCATATTCTTCACTAATCAAGATAGTGCTTTCAAGTTTTGGTAATGCATTGCGATCAATCTTCTTATTTCTATTTAAGGGCATCCTGTCAAGTTGGAGAAAATAAGATGGTATCATATAATCTGGAAGGTTCTGAGTTAAATATTTCCTGATCTCGCTAACAGTAATTATTTTGTACGCTACGAAATAAGCACATAAATATTTGTTACCATTTTCATCCTCCTGGTCAATTACGATTGCTTCTTTAATCTCATCATGCTGTAATAAACGGTTTTCGATTTCTCCAAGCTCAATTCTAAAGCCTCTGATCTTTACCTGATGATCTATCCTGCCTAAAAACTCAATGTTACCATCGGGCAACCACCTCACCAAATCACCTGTTCGATACATTTTCTCTCCAGATACAAATAAATTTTGTTGAAGCAGGTTAATCTTAAAAGGATTTTGGATAAATTTTTCTGCTGTAAGTTCTGGTTTATTCAAGTATCCTCTAGAAAGTCCATCTCCACCAACCCATAATTCACCATATACTCCAATTGGACACAACTGACTATATTTATCAACGATATATGCTGTAGAATTACTGATTGGTTTACCAATCGGAATCGTTGTAGAATACTCTTTATCAACAATGAAACAGGTTGAGAATGTTGTATTTTCTGTTGGCCCATATCCATTTACTACTTTCAAACCCCAACATTCATTTCTTACTTTATTCACATGCTTAGGAGAGAGTACATCTCCTCCTGCTAAAAGATATTTAAGTTCTTTAAACATCTGAGGTCTATCTTCTACCACTAAGTGAAACAAGGGTGCAGTGAGCCATAAGATACTTATTTTTTTGCTAACTATGTAATTTTCCATAGCCTCTGCGCTCAGAATTAAATCTTTCACACCCAAATGTAGTTCCAGACCATTTAGTAATGCTCCCCAAATTTCAAATGTAGATGCGTCAAAGGCTAGAGTTCCTGTTTGTAGAATTTTATCTCCTTGCTCAAATTTAATATAGCTTTGATTTTTAATCAGCCTTACAACACTTCTGTGTTCTACCATCACTCCTTTCGGCTTTCCAGTAGAACCTGATGTATAAATGACATAAGCTAGGCTTTCTGGTTTATTTATGTTTTTGATATTTTGGATGCTTTCGGTATTTACATCCCACTTTTCTCTACTAGTGATTGAAGATGTTTCGTCCAAAATATTTATAATCGTACACGGATAATCTACATTTTTTATCAAATTTCCTGGGGTAAGGACTAAACCTACAGAACAATCTTCTAGCATTAGTTTCATACGCTCTTCTGGATACTCTGGATCAATTGGTAAATATGCTCCACCAGCTTTGAGAATGGCAAGAACCCCTACCACCATATCAAGTAATCGTTCTGCTAATATTCCTACTATTGTATCATCTTTTACTCCTTTTTCTCTTAACATACCGGCTAGATGATTCGCTCTTTCATTCAATTCTCTATATATAAACTTCTTTTCTGCAAAAACTACTGCAATCTGATCTGGTTGATTTCTCACTTGTTCCTCAAAAAGTTCATGGATAGTTTTACCCCTGGGGTAATCCACATAAGTGTCATTAAACTCATAAAGAATCTGTTCTTTTTCTGCTTCAGTAAGCAGATCAATCTCACATAACTGTACCTTCGGGTTGGCTACTAGTACTTTGAGGATGTTCCTAAAATGTGAAATCATTCTTTCAATAGTTTCTCTTTTAAATAGTTTAGTACTGTATTCAAAATCTACCTTTATATCATCAACTACTTCAATTGCTAAAACTGTCAAATCAAATTTTGATCTTTTAGATTCATAATTATATGGTGAAAATTTTAGCCCTTTAACACTGAATTCACCACTTTCAGTATTTTGCATCTGAGTATTTTGAAGAACAAACATCACATCAAAAAGTGGATTTCTATGTAAATCATTTAGGATTAAATCTCCTCTTAAGTTTAACTTCTCTACTAACTCTTCAAATTGATACTCCTGGTTTTCATAAGCCTCTAAAGCATTAGCTTTTACTTCTTTGAGAAAATCTTCGTAAATCTTATTCCCTTCAGGCTTGTTTCTCATAGCAAGAGTATTAACAAACATACCAATGATCTTTTCCAGATCTACATGTGGCCTGCCTGCAATGGGACTTCCTATGACTATGTCTTCTTGTCCACTGTATTTTGATAATAAGATATTTACTGCTGATAAAAGCATCATGTACAATGTACTGCCTGTTACTCTTGTGACTCTATTTAAATCCTTTGTGAGTTTCTGACCTAATGTAAAGCTTATCGTATCTCCTTTAAGACTTTGTGTAGAATAAGAAGTTAAATAATAATCTGTTGGTAAATTTAAAACAGGCAGTTCGTCACTAAACCTATTAGTCCAGTATTTTTCTTGTTTTTTGATCATGTCTGATTTTAAACGTTTGTTTTGCCATTCTGCGAAATCCTTGTATTGGATCCTTAGTCCATCCAATTCCCTGTTTTCATAAATTTTACCAAAATCATACATAAAATTGTCCATGGAAGTACCATCTGATATAATGTGGTGCATATCAAACATTAGAATGTGCTTGTATTTAGTTAATTTTATAATTTTAATCTTAAACAAAGGTGCTTTATTTAAATCAAAAGGTCTAACAAATTCTCTTACCAATTCTCCAACCACATTTTCTCTCTCGTCTACAAGTATTAATTCGGAATTTTCTTCTAAATTAATATCTAAGAACTCTACTTGGAATTCATCTTCTACGCTCTCTTGAGAATTCACTCTCTGGACAATTTTCTCTTCAATAATATCAAAGGATGTTCGTAAGGTTTCATGTCTTTGAATAAGTTTAATGAAAACTTTTTCGATTTGATTTAGATTCAAATTTCCTTCAACCTCAAAGATACCCGTCATATTATAACCAGTGCTTTGTAAATCAAGTTGTTGTAACATATACATTCTCTTTTGCGCTGAAGATGCATCGTAATAGGACTTCTCTACCACTTTTTCTATGGATTCATATGCTGTTTTTGTTGTACTTTGAATGAATTTACTAATTCCTTTGATAGTTAGTGTTTTAAAAATTTCGTTTAATGGTACTTCTATATTCATTTCTTTATGAATTTTCGCTACCAATGTTGTTGCTTTTAAAGAATGCCCTCCTAATTCAAAAAAGTTATCATTGATACCAATTTTAGCTATGCCCAATCCCTCACCTAAGACCTCTTTCCATATTTCTACCAACTTTTCTTCTATTTCATTTTGCGGAGGTTCGTATTCAGTTGTCACAACGATGTTCCCTTCAGGTTTAGGAAGTGCTTTACGGTCAATCTTACCATTTGTATTTAGTGGCATTTTTTCTAATTGAACAAAATATGATGGGATCATGTATTGTGGTAAACTCTCTAATAAAAAAGTTCTCAATTCCTTTGGAGTCAACTCTCTAGGAGTTAATTCGCCTGTTATTACTTCTCTATTTAATACTACATATGCACATAAATATTTAGCTCCATTTTTATCTTCTTGATCTATTACAATTGCATCTTTAATTTTTTCATACTTTAATAACTGGTTTTGTATTTCTCCAGGTTCAATTCTATAACCACGTATTTTTACTTGATGATCTAATCTTCCTAAAAATTCTAAATTTCCATCAGTTAACCACCTTGCTAAGTCTCCTGTCTTATACATTTTCTTTTCAGGAATAAATGGATTTGGCACAAACTTTTCTTCCGTCAAAGTTTGTCTGTTTAGATAGCCTTCTGCTAAGCCATCTCCTGATATACAAAGTTCTCCAAAGACACCTACTGGTAAAAGATTGGAATATTGATCTAATATGTATATCTGCGTATTAGCTAAAGGTTTGCCTATAGGAAGATTTCCACCTATAGAAACTATTTTTTCATATTTAAAAAACGTCGAACAAATAGTTGTTTCTGTAGGACCATAGCCGTTTAAAATTTGCATATCATTATTTAAAACTATGTAGTTTTCTAATAAATCATCCTTTATTGGCTCTATCCCTACTAGCATTTTATTAAGTTTTACCTTTTCCTTACTCAAAAACTTATAAAGTTCTTTTAATAAAGTCGGTAGAACTAAAACAAAAGTTATATTTTTTTCCATTATAATTTTTGCAAGTTTATGAATATCTGGTATAATTTCATTATTAAATAGTATTAAAGTAGCTCCAAAGGTAAGAGGCATGAATATCTCAACTACACTTGCATCAAAGGAAATATTTGCCATACTGAGGCATCTATCACCTATACCTACATTTCCTCTATAGCTACTGTAAATACTATATAAATAATTATTCAAGGCTTTATGGGATACCATAACCCCCTTGGGCTTTCCAGTAGAGCCAGAAGTATATATGATATACGCCAAACCATGCGGATTCTTAAGCTGGTCTAAGTTTATACCTACATTTGTGTATATTTTTTCGTCTTCTAATGCAAAAATTTGACCTTTAAATGGAGCTTTATTTTTCAAGTATTCATGTGTCAATAAAATATCCGCCCCACTATCTTCAAGCATATATTTAACCCGTTCCTCAGGGTAGTTAGGATTGATTGGTAAATAAGCTCCTCCTGCTTTAAGTATCCCAAATATCCCTACCAACATCTCAAGTGAACGATCTACTAATATTCCAACAATGCTATCTGCATTCACTCCATTTTCTCTTAAGGTTCTTGCTAACCTATTTGCTTTTTCATTTAACTCTCTATAGATTAATTTCTGACCTTCATATACTACTGCTATATTATTTGGTATGTTTTCCACTTGTTCTTGAAATAACTCATGTATTGTTTTATCTTTTGGGTAATCTGCATAGGTGTTATTAAATTCAAATAAAATTTTATCTTTTTCTTCTCTTGAAAGTATATCAATCTGGGACAATTTTTTGTTAGGCTTTTCTATAACATAAGTAAGGATATTGGAAAAATGTTCTGGCAATCTTTGGATTAGCTGTTCATCAAACTTCAGTGTATTATATATTAATTGGATAGTTATATGGTCATTCATTTCTACTGCTAAAGTCAAATCAAAATTCGTCGATTCAAACATCGAATAAGATTCAATCACCAAGACGTTATTTTTTTGGTTCAATTGTTTATCCAGAGGATAGTTTTCAATAACAACGATAGAGTCAAAGAGAGATTCTTGCGGATCGTTAGCACTACAGGATTTGATATCTACCAATGGAACATTTTCATATGCTGTTCTTTCCTTTAATACATAATCAATATCCTGCAAAAGTGCTAATATACCTTCCTTTGAATTTGCCTTTGCGCGCACTCTAAGTGGAATTGTATTTATAAATAATCCTACCATATCCTCCAGCCCTTTTACTGTTGCATTTCTACCTGATACAGTTGTCCCAAAAACCACATCATCCGTATTATTGTATCTTTGTAGCAAAATACCCCATACTGTATATAATAAAGCTGCAGCAGTAATTCTATTTTTTCTCCCAAAATTGTTTATACCGTTTTTTAAATCTGCATCCAATGCAAAGGTATAACGTCCTGTTACTACTTGAGTAGTTTGACATTTTGTTGATCCAGGTAACATTGTTTTAGTATCAAAACCCTCTAAATACTGTGTCCAATATTTTTTCTGTTCATCTTTATCCTGATATTGAAGCCACTTTACAAATTCTTTAAATGTATTTTTCTTAAGCTTATCCAACATAATACCCTCATATAAGGCATTATAAGCTTGAAAAAACTCTTTGAGTATAATGCCAGTACTCCAGCCATCATACAAAATATGATGATTGCTTATGATCATTACACAATTATTAACACTAAGCAATATCAATGTTATTCTAAAGGGTTCCAAACTAATATCAATTTTTTCCTTAAGATCCTTTTCTTTGATCTGGTCAACCTTTTGCTTCTTTTCCAGATCAGTTAGATTTGATAGGTCAAATATTATAATGGGTGTCTCAAAAGTTTTCAGGATAATTTGCACAGGTTTATGGAGTTTTTTCCACCTAAAAACGTTTCTTAATATCTCGTTGGCTTCAATCACATAGTCCCATGCTTTTTTCACCAGTTCAATCTTTATATTTCCCTGAAGTTTTATAAATAACTGCTCAAAGTAGTAATCATTTTCTGGATGATGTAAGTAATGAAATAACATACCTTCTTGTAGCGGAGTTAATGATAGCATATCCTGAACATTTTGGTTTTCAATTTTTTTGTCTTTAACGGACATGGCAATTCTCCTTTCCTTAAAGCAGATGTAATAACTACGTTATTACATCTTAAGTTTAACGACTTCAGAAGGAGCTTTATACTCCCACTGAAGTTTTGAGAGTCCTCTGGTATTGATATCTCCACCTATAGAGTAGGTGGTCTTCCCCTTCTGAATTGTCGTTAAATCCTTCACTCCAAACAATGAGAACCCGCGAATTGACACGAGTTCTCAAGTTTTAGTTTACCTATCACTCATAGCATTTCCAGATTTACTCCTCTATAGCTCTCTTAAAAGCCTTTGCAAGTCCTTCCACATATGGATAAGCGAAAATCGATTCATGCCCACCTGGAATCTCGACAAACCAAACCTTGCCATAGGTTTGCTTTTTCCAGTCTTCTGGAGTGTACCTTACCAAATTATTTTCCTCAGCCTTTATTATATATGTGTCAGTACTTATGATATATTTCAGCGAATAGCCTACTGTGCACAGGTAATTCACATGCTCTCTCACTGTTCTTTCGTTTTTAATTTCACCTTCAATCTGTGACTTCGATTTTTTATAGTCTTCAAGATCTGGCCAATAATCCATCGGATTCATATTTCTCCAAGTTATTAGTTTTCTAACCCATTTTCTTATGAATCTATATGGCTTTGAGACCACTGTCTTCACCCGAATTAACTTTCTCGTTTTATCGGGCATGTAAGCATTCTCATCAATCTGAATCATTCTGTCTATCGGCACATCCTGATCTTCCAGCATCTGTACCATTTTGTAAGCGATCCAGTTTCCATAGCAATAACCGGCAATAATATACGGTCCTTCTGGTTGGATGGTTTTGATTTCACAAATATAGTCTGTAAGCATTTCATCCAGGGTTTCTGGTAATTTTGCTGGCTTAACCACACCTTTTGCCTGGATTCCATATATATTATACTCACCCTCAAGAATTTTGGCTAATTCCTTATACTGATAAACGATTCCTTCCCATGTATGGAGAATAAATACATTTTTCTTCCCTTCTGTCGGTTTATTTAAGCTGATTACACACTCCAAACCCTTAAGTGGATTTTCTATAAACATTGTCTGCGCCATCTCAGCAACAGTTGGCCATAAGAATAACTCACTCATGGAAACTTGCACACCCATTCGTTTACTAATCAAACTAATCACTTTGATGATGTTGATAGAATTTCCACCAATGTCAAAGAAATTATGATTTATGCCGATTCCTTCAATTCCGAGTACTTCATGCCAGATTTGAATCAGCTTTTCCTCAATCTCAGTAGTAGGTGCGACATACTCTACTCCAGAAACCGTACCAGCATTTGGCTCTGGTAGCGCTTTCCTATCGATTTTCCCGTTTGGAGTATAAGGCATCTTCTCTAGCTGAATGAAATGAGTGGGTACCATATAATTTGGAAGTTCTTTGGATAAATGCGCTTTCAGTTCTGGCACTTGAAGTTCTCCCTCTCCTACTATATAGGTACAGAGATATTTTCCACCATTATTATCTTTCTTAGCCACCACTACTGTTTCCTTGACCGCTTCATGCTTTACGAGTTGACTCTCGATTTCTCCTAATTCGATCCTGAAACCTCTAATTTTTACCTGTTCATCGGTTCGTCCTAAAAATTCAATTTCTCCATTTGGCAGCCATTTCACTAAGTCTCCTGTGCGGTACATCTTTTCTCCGCTCACCGATAGTTCCTGCTGATCCTGGAATGGATTAGGCACAAATTTTTCTGCGGTTAATTCGGGCCACTTCCAATACTCCCTCGCAAGGCTATCCCCTACTACACAGAGTTCACCAGGGACTCCAATTGGCTGTAGTTGGTTTGAAGGTCCGAGAATATAAATACCTGTATTTGCTATCGGCTTACCGATCGTTACTTCCGTCGTTTCTGTCAAATCTTTCACTGTCACCCAGATTGTCGTTTCCGTTGGGCCATACATATTGTAAATCCTAGCTTTAGTCACACTCTTTATTTCTTCGAGTAGGTCTTGTGGTAATGCTTCTCCTCCAACCATAATTTCTTTCACATTTTTCAAGCAAGATGCACTTTGATCGTCATTCAATATCATTCTCATCCTGGATGGTGTCATCTGGAGCATATCGATATCGTTGTTCACAATCACCATCTTTAAAGCTTTTGGATCTTTCTGATGCTCATCATTGGCTATGACTACCTTTAATCCTTGTGTCAGAGGTAATAGAGTTTCCAACCCAAAGATGTCGAAGGAGATAGTGGTTAAGGCAAGAATACTCTTATCTGCCGTAAAATTGATTTTGTCAGTTATGCCTTTGATAAAGTTATTAACTGATCTGTGCTCGATCATAACTCCCTTAGGTTTACCAGTAGAACCAGATGTGTAGATTATATAAGCTAAATTTTCTGGAACACTTACTGGCTCGAGGTCAGTTGTTTCCCCTTGATAGATCTCATGATCATCAAGACAAATCGTTTCACAATCCACAACCAATCCACCCTCTTCTAAAACTTTCTTCTGAGTTAAAACAATCTCGGTTTGGCTGTCTTTTAGGATATATTTGATTCTTTCTTGGGGATAATCAAAATCAATAGGCAAATAAGCACCACCTGCTTTTAAAACAGCGAAGATTCCGATAAGCATTTCTACAGAGCGCTTTGTCACAATTGCAACAATACTATCAGGCTTTACTCCCTGTTTTCGTAATCTTCTAGCCAGTTGATTAGCTTTTTCATTGAACTCCTGATAGGTTAATTTTTGCTCCTCAAAGACCAGAGCTGTATTATCTGGCCTCAATTTTACCTTTTCTTCAAAAAGTTCATGTATCATTCGATCTTTCGGATATTCAGCTTTGGTATTGTTGAACTTCTGGAGAATCTGTTCTCTTTCTTCTCTAGAAAGCATATCAATTTCAGCGATCTTTAATTCAGGATTTTCAGTGATTTTTCGCAGTATATTGGTAAAATGTCCTGCAAACTTCTCTATCGTCTCTTGTGTAAATAGTTTCGTGCAGTATTCGATCCCAAAGTTTATTTTATTGTATACCTCCACCGCATTCAAGGTTAAATCCAACTTAGCCACAGTTTGTGGATTGTCGTAAGACGAAAAATGAAGATTTTCAATGCTAGTCTCACTGCTTTCCGTGTTTTGTAAAATAAACATTGTATCAAAGAGTGGGTTCCTGTCTAATTGTCTCTTAACATCTAATCGTTCCACCAGCTGTTCAAACTGATAATCTTGATTTTCATACGCCTTTATTGAATTTGCTTTAACCTCTTTTAAGAACTCATTGAATCGCTTCTCTTTAACAGGATGATTCCGCATAGCAAGAGAATTAATAAAAATACCGATAATATTTTGTAAATCAGCGTGGGATCTTCCGGCAATCGGTGAACCAACCACTATATCTTCTTGACCCGCGTATTTTGATAATAACAGATTATATGCCGCCAACAGCACCATGTATAAAGTTGTCCCAGTATCTCTTGCCAATGCATTTAACTTATCCGACATCTCCCGATCAGCCTCAAAGGTTATAAGGTTTCCGTCAAAACTCTGCATGGCTGAACGCGGATAATCTGTCGATAGGTTTAGCACAGGAATTTCGCCAGCAAAGGTCTCCAACCAGTACTGTTCCTGTTTTTCGATGACTCCTGTTTTAAATATCTCATTCTGCCATGCTGCAAAGTCTTTGTACTGGATTGGAAGGGTTGGTTGCTCAATTCCTGCGTATAAGCTAACAAATTCAGTAATCAAAATCCCTATGGATGTTCCATCTGAGATGATATGGTGCATGTCAAAGAACAACACATGCTTCTCCTCTGCAGTCTTGATAAGGCCTACTCTCAAAAGAGGTGCTTTGTTTAAATTAAAGGGCTGAACAAACTGTTTTACAATTTCAGGCACACTGCTTTCTTCTGCTTCAATATAGGTTACTGTAAAATCAGGATCTGGATGGATAAATTGCACAATCTCTCCTTCGACAATTTTAAAAGATGTTCGCAGCGTTTCATGCCGCTTAATTATTGCTTTCATAGTCTGTTCCAACCGTTGTCTGTCAAGAGTACCCTCAATTTTCATCACTTTCGGCATGTTATAGCTTGTATTGATCTCTTCAAGCTGATTTAAAATAAACATCCTCCTTTGAGCTGATGATACCTCGTAATAATCCTTCTCAGCAATAGGCTGCAGAGATGTATATATGCCCTTTTCGGATTTCTCAATCCTTTCACCCAACTGCCTGATAGTGGGGTATCTAAAGATGTCTCCAAGCAATAACTCTACATTCAATTCTTTGAATATTTTAGACACAAGGATAGTCGCTTTGAGTGAATGTCCCCCAAGACTGAAAAAATCATCGTCGATCCCTATTTTTTCGTCACTCAGGATATCGCTCCAGATCGCTACCAACTTTTCTTCGATCTCGTTACGAGGAGGAATATATTCGATACTATTTCGGATAGCAATCGTCAGATCTGGTAATACCCCTCTATCTACTTTTCCCGTTACCGTCATAGGGATGCTCTCCATCGCCATAAAATAGGAAGGGATCATGTATTCTGGAAGTTCTCTTCCAAGAAATTCTCTTAGTTCCCAGTCGGTGTGTTTGCTATCAGAAACAAAATAAGCACAGAGACAAATATCACCATCTTTATCTTCTCTACCAACCACTACAACTTCTCTAATGGATGGATGGTTTAATAAATGACTTTCTACCTCTCCGGGCTCAATTCTAAAACCCCGCACCTTGACCTGAAAATCCTTTCTCCCGACAAATTCAATATTACCATCCAGCAATAACCTGCCCTGATCACCCGTCCAATACAATCTACCCAATTTAGGGTGAGAGGTAAACACCTTCTTTGTCTGCTCTTCGTTTTTCCAGTAACCCCGAGCAATATGTTCACTTACGATAACGATCTCCCCGATTCGTAACGGGGCAACTTTTTTACCATTTTCACCAACAAGAAGAATTTTCGTCTCATCCAAAGGCTCACCTAAAACGATTTTTTCAAAAGGTATATCCTGATTAATCAACTGTGACGAATTGTAAGAAGACTCTGATTGCCCGTAGAGATTAACAAGGGTTGCGTGGGGAAAAAACTTCTTGTACATAATCACATCATGTTCTCTGATTATTTCTCCTCCGAGAACAATCAAACGAAGATCGGGAAAATCATAACTACCTTGCAAGGTAGTTATAAACCTTCTATAGAAAGTTGGAACAGAATGCCAAATGGTGATTTTTTCATTGTTCAACCATTCCACCAATCTCTCTGGGTTCAAATGCTCTTTAAGATTTAAGGGGTAAAGGGTGGCCCCTTTAAGAAGCCCCCCATAGATATCCATGACTGCTGCATCATGGCCAAAGGTAGAGAATAACGTCAGTCTATCCATTTCTGTTATGGATAGCCTTTTTGCATAATTTTCAATAAAATACAGCACGTTGGTGTGGGTCTGGATAACCCCTTTAGGCTTACCAGTTGAACCTGACGTGTAGAGTAAGTAAGCAATATCATCTTCTCTTCTGTTACTACTCCAATCAAGAGAATTGTCAGCTTCACCTTGTTCATCGATATTTACAATTTTGATCGCATAACTGTTCAAACTGATCAGTTTCTGTGCTTTTTCCATGTTCTTGATGTTTGTCACTAATAGTTTTGCCTCTGAATCCTCAAGCATGTTAAGTAACCGTTTTTCCGGATATGAGGGATCAAAAGGAATATAGATTTTCCCTGCTTTAAGGGCAGCGATGGTGCTCACAATCATATCTGTTCCATGTTCAAACAGTAGAACAATGTTATCACCCTGAATCTTCGCCTCTTTGTATTCATGTAGTATTTTGCATGCAACTTCGTTGGCCCTCTGATCTAATTGTTTATAGGTTAGTGAACTATTTTCTGTTTTCACTGCCAGTTTATCAGAGTTTTTCCTGACCTGCTCTGCAAATCGTTTCACTATCATCAAACTATACCTCCTTCTAGTTCATTTTTTTCATTAACCCTTAGTTATAATAAAGTCATCATCATCAAAATCATCATCATCTGGTTGTTCTTCACACCCTAAAAGTTTTGTAATAAACCGGATATATTCACCAACAATATATTCGATCGTTGTTGGTTTATACAAACCAGTAAGATAGGTACAGAGTAATTCGATTCCATTATCATATTCTGTTAAATAGAACATAATATCAAATTTAACATCCTGAACTTTTTCAATATGATACGATTCTGTATTTTCAACACTCTCCAGATGACTTTCTCCCATATTGAGCAGATTGAAAAATACCTGAATCTTTGGATATTTAATCTTCAATTCATCAGTGATCAATTCAAGTGGGTAATCCTGATACTCAAGAGCCTTAATGGTATCCTCGTGAACCATATCCAACATTTCTTCAAATGATGAGCTTACACGATTAATGAGAACAATCGTATTAATGAAGAATCCGATAACATTATTTAGATTTTGATGCTGTCTTCCCATACTTGGTACGCCAATGGCAATCTCATCCTGTCCTGTCAGATCTGCAAAGAACATTTTTATTGCAGTAGTCATCACGATAAAAAGACTAGTATTATGGTTAATTGCTGTAGCTTTTAGCTGATCTTTAATCATTTCAGGGATGAAGATACGATAACCAGCACTTCTTCTATTCTTCAGTACATCTGATGAGTAATCTTCAGGTAAGTTTAATACTGGAAATCCTCTACTTAATTTGTTCATCCAATATTCTCTTGCTTGTTGATTTTCGTTTTCATCTGCAATCAACTGATTCTGCCATGCTGCAAAATCTTTATATTGTACTGTTAAAGATGCTAACTCAAATTCTTTACCTTCTTTATATGCATTGTAAAGAAGGTAAAACTCTTTCTTTAATATCTCCAAAGACCATCCATCAGAGATAATATGGTGCATGCAAAATACAATATCAAATTGATGCTCAGAAAATTTAACCAAAGCAGCACGTAAAAATGAATTTTCTATCATATTAAATGGTTCAGCTGTTAGTTTTTCGTAGATGGCTTCACGCTCAAAAGATCGTTCATTTTCACTCAAATTAAACAGATCAAAGATTTGAAGCTTAAAGCAGTCCCCGGAGTTAATTACCTGTACTGGACTCCCATCAACGACTTTAAATTGAGTGCGCAGATTTTCATGGCGATTAACCAATTGATCAAAGACCCTGGTAATAATTTCTTCATCTACTTCTTCATTGAAAGTGATTCTTCCAGCCATATTGTAAGCACTGTTTGCAGGTTCAAGTTGACTAATAATCCACAAACGTTTTTGATTATAAGAAAGTTCGTAATACTCCTGCTTTGGCAGTTTCTTAATTGCACTGAAAGTCAGGGTTTCTTTACTTAAGATTAATTTACCAAGTTCTTTAATCGTTGGCGCTGTAAAGATATCCTGTAAACTGATTTGGAAATTTAATTCTTTATGCACAAGATTAACAACCTGAACAGCTTTTAATGAATGACCTCCCATTTCGAAGAAATTGTGGTTAATACCGATTTCTTCGATCATCAGCAATTTTTGCCAGATAGCAATTAATTTTTCTTCGATCTGATTGGTGGGAGGAATATACTCTACTGCAACATCGATTCCTCCTTCTGGATTTGGCAACGCCCGCCGGTCCACCTTACCATTGTGGGTAAGAGGTATGTTTTCAATCTGCATAAAGTGTGATGGGATCATGTAGTCTGGCAGTTTTTGAGCTAGATGTCTCCGCAATTCTGATACAGTAAATTCACGTTCCGCAACGATATAAGCCATGAGATACTTCATTCCATTTGAATCAACTCTATCTACTACAACTACTCCATCTACACTTTCGTGTTTAAGCAGTTGCTGTTCGATTTCGCCAAGTTCGATTCGATACCCCTTGATTTTCACCTGATTGTCAATCCTACCAAGGTAAGTGATATTTCTATCAGACTGCCAACATGCCAGATCGCCAGTCCTATACATTCTCTCACCAGGCAACCATGGATTTGGCACAAACTTCTCTGCAGTCAATTCAGGCCGATTCAAATATCCCCTTGCCAACCCAACTCCAGAAATACATAATTCTCCTGGTACTCCAATCGGAGTGAGATTGTTATCTTTGTCTAGAATATAGACACTAGTATTGGCAACTGGCTTACCTATTGTAGATTTTCCTATTTCACATATCGCAACAGTTGAATGGATCGTCACTTCTGTTGGTCCATAATTATTGGTTAATTGATATCCCTTAGAAAGGGTTTGATCTTTTACAGTATCATCTAACTTATCTCCAGTTGATATCACTGCATTCAAACTTTCGACTTTTTCACTTTGACCCAAAATCTCGTATAGCATCATTGGGACAAATTGGGCAAAATGTATCTGATTTTCTTGTATAAATTCGATAAATCTCTGCCTATCAAGGGCCAATTCTTTGCGAATAACATAGATTGTTGAACCATAAATTAACGATGGAAAGATTTCCACTACTGAAATGTCAAAGGAGACATTGGACATATGGAGGATATTTTTACCCTGATCAAGTTTGTACATTTCATTATAGTAATTTGCAAGACTTACAACACCCTGATGCTCAATCATAACTCCTTTGGGTTTCCCAGTTGAACCAGAAGTATACATTACATATGCCAGATCATGAGGTTTGTTGATATTTATCAAATTCTGCCCATCACCTATGTACACCAATCTGGAAGATAAATCTATAATCTCTCCACTATATTCAATGCGATCAGCATAATTGTTATGTGTAAGTAAAATTCTAGCTTTGCTATCTTCAAGCATGTATGTGATTCGTTCAACTGGATAATCAGGATCTATCGGCATATATGCTCCACCGGCTTTCAATACACTCAAAATACCTATCACCATATCAATAGAACGTTCAGCCATGATACCTATAATTTCATCTCTGTTAACCCTTAAATTCCTCAAATGATGGGCTAGTTGATTCACCTTTTTATTCAATTCTCCATAGGTCAACTTTTCATCAGCAAAAACTATGGCAGTTTTTTGGATAGCTTTTTCTACCTGTTCAACAAACATTTCATGTAAAGTTTTGTCCTTTGCAAACTCCATCTTAGTGTTATTAAATTCCTTTAGAAGTTGTCTCATCTCTGCCTTAGAAAGCATGTTTATTTTTCCTAAGTTTACTTCAGGATTTTTCGTTATCTCTTTTAAAATATTGATAAAGTTATTAGAAAGTCTTTCCATCGTTTCTTTAATAAACAGATCTTCACAGTATTCAAGGGTAAACCACATCCTATTTGATTCTTTTACAGCTTCCATCATCATATCAAACTTAGATACGTTACTTTCAAAGTTGAGCGGAACAAATCGAAAATCATCGGTATCAATCACTGTTTGACGAGTTGTATCCTGCAAAGAAAAAACTACGTCAAATAATGGGTTTCTGCTCAAATCCCTCTGTAAATTAAGTTTTTCCACTAGTTCTTCAAACTGATAGTCCTGATTGTCAAAGGCCTTTATTATATTCTCCCTGACTTCACCCAAAAAGCTCATAAAGGTTTTCCCACTGCAAGGCGTATTCCTTAATGCGACCATGTTTACAAACATCCCGATAATATTTTCCAGATCAGCATGACGCCTACCAGCGATAGGTGAGCCAATGATAATGTCCTCCTGTCTGGTGTATTTGGAGAGCAACACATAATACGCCGCAAAAAGCACCATATATATGGTTGACCCTGTAGATTCCGAAAGTTCTTTCAACCGAGCTGTTAACTCATTGTCTATTTCGAAAATCACCCTATCTCCGCGAAAACTTTGGACTGACTGACGCGGATAGTCGGTTGGCATGTTGAGTAGTGGGATTTCTCCTGCTTGCGAGCATGCAAAAATATCTAACCAATATTTTTCCTGTCTTTTAATTAAATCTGTTTGAAATAGCTCATTTTGCCATGCTGAAAAGTCTTTATATTGGATTCTGAGTTTTGGCAAAGTTCTATCCCTATACAAAGCAATAAACTCACTAATCAACAACTCCATGGATACACCATCAGATATTATGTGGTGCATGTCAAACATTATTACATTTCTATTTTCTGTGATTTTAGCAAGCCGAACCCTTATAAGCGGCGCTTTACCTAAATCAAAGGAACGCACAAATTCTGAAAAAGCATGACTGATTATAGATTTTTCATTTGCATTATCTTCACTTAATTGAATAAAACTAACTTCAAAATTAACTTCGCTGTGGACCTTCTGTATAATTTCGCCATCTATCATGTCAAAGGAAGTACGTAGTGTCTCATGTCTTTGGAGAAGTTGACTAAATACCTTCTCAAATTTTCTTCTATTTAAAGTGCCTTCAACTAATACTGCTCCAGGCATGTTATAGCTTAAGCCAGCACCCTCAAATTGATACTGTAGATACAGTCTTTTTTGTGCTGATGAAGATAGGTAATATTCTTTTTCCTCGACTGGTAGTATGGACGAGTATAGATTTTCTTTTAAACCCGCTATGTATTGTGCAAGCTCTTTTATTGTAGGTCGCTTAAATATTTCACTTAAAGATACCTCAAAGTTCATTTCTTTATGGATTTTGGACACAAGGATTGTTGCCTTTAAAGAATGTCCTCCCAGTTCAAAGAAATTATCTTCTATGCCCACTTTTTCGATAGCTAAAACATTTGCCCAGAGTTCAGCTAGTTTTTCTTCTATCACATTTCTTGGTTTTATATATTCCCGTTGAGATTCATTGTTAAGCTCAAGTTTTGGCAATGCCTTTCGGTTTATTTTGCCATTAGGCAGAGTTGGCATCTTATTCATTTGAACAAAATATGCTGGAACCATATAGTTTGGCAATTTACTCGATAAGTAATTTCTAATCTCAGAGATTTCAATCTCATCTTCTGCAACAAAATATGCTGCTAAATAGCTATTACCATCAGAATTTTTATAGTCTACTACAACTGCCTGTATAATCTCAGGTAGATGCAAAATTTGATTTTCAATCTCACCAGGTTCAACACGGAAACCACGAATCTTAACTTGATGATCAACTCTGCCGATAAACTCAATCTGTCCGTCAGACTTCCATCTTGCCAGATCGCCTGTTCTATAAATTCTTTTCCCAGGTATAAATGGGTCTTCGACAAATTTTTCTGAAGTGAGTTTAGGATTATTTAAATATCCTCTGGCAACTCCTACACCACCAATACAAAGTTCGCCAACAACACCCACTGGTACAAGGTTATTTTGGGTATCAAAAATATAGCATTTTGTATTTGCGATTGGTCTTCCCAGTGACACAGGATTTTCTGAACAGAGGTCAATTGTTGCATCAATGGTTGTCTCGGTTGGCCCATAATTGTTATAAAGTGTATAGCCTTTTTTTAGAACCTCATCTTTGAGCGTTTCACTAAGTCTTTCTCCACCTGAGATAACGATTTCAAGAGAATTGAGTTTGCTTTTCTGTTTAAGAAGCAGTTCTTTTAATGTAAACGGTACCAAATCGATCATCTCAATTTGATTATTTTCAATAAATTGACCAAACTGATCACTATTTGCACGCAGGTCACGATTGATCAGATATACAGTTGCACCATGGGTTAGTGAACCAAAAATCTGTTCAATACTTGGATCAAATGTATAGTTTGTCATCTGCATGACACGCTTGTCTGGTTTAAGATTGAATTGTTGACCATACCAGATCAATACGTTAGTTACATTCCTGTGTTCAATCATAACTCCTTTGGGCATTCCAGAAGAACCTGAAGTGTAGATAATATAAGCAAGGTCTGTTGGTTTATTTATCACAGATAAATTGGTAACATCAGCATTATTAGATTTATCCAAGTAATTTTCTTGATTATCCAAAATTAATACTTGACCTTGGAATTCTAAGTGTTCAACAGAATTATTCTGGCCGATTGATTTGATCATTTCCTTTAATTCTTCCTGTATTAAAAGGATCTCTGCATTTACATCACTTAATATATAGTTAATTCGTTCTAACGGATAATGTGGATCAATTGGAACATAAGCTCCACCAGCTTTTAAGATACTCAAAAGACCAATAACCATTTCAAAAGATGATTCTGTGAGAATTCCAACAATCTGATCAGGTCCAACACCCATCTGACGTAATTTTTTTGCCAGTTGATTAGCTTTTTCATTTAACTCCTGATAGGTCAATTGAAATTCGTTAAATACAACGGCAGTTTCACAAGGAGTTTTTAAGGCCTGTTCTTCAAATAATTCATGTATTGTTTTATCTTTTAGATAATCTGCAGTGGTGTTATTAAATTCATATAGAATCTTCTCTTTTTCTTCTTCTGTAAGCATTTCGATTTCACTTAATTTAATTTTTGTATTTGCCGCTACCACCTTAAGTATGTTTTTAAAGTGTAATATCATTCTTTCTACAGTTTTTTTCTTATATAGCCTTTTACGATATTCAAAATTTAAAATTATTTCTTCATTTACACCAATGGACATAACTTCACTTGCTGATATAGTTAAATCAAATTTTGATATTCTGCTATTGTAATCGTATAATTTTAATTCTAAATTCTCAATTCTCAACTCTTCATTATTAAAGTTTTGCAGCATAAACATTACATCAAATAATGGATTTCTACTTAGATCCCTTTTTAAGTTTAATTTATCCACTAATTCTTCAAATTGATAATCCTGATTTTCATAGGCATTCAATGCATTTTCTTTTACTTTCCTCAAGAATTCTTCATAGGTCTTATTTCCGTGAGGATAGTTTCTCATCGCTAAAGTGTTAACAAACATTCCAATAATTTTCTCAAGATCAGCATGTGGTCTACCTGCTATCGGACTTCCCACTATGATATCTTCCTGTCCACTATATTTGGATAATAATATGTTTATCCCTGATAAAAGCACCATGTATAGTGTACTTCCTGTATCACTTGCGATTCTTTTTAAATTTTTAGTAAGATTCTGATCTAATTTAAATGTAACATGATCCCCTTCAAAGCTTTGTTTAAGTGACCTGGAATAATCTGTTGGTATATTTAGTATCGGTACTTGCCCATCATTCTGAGTGGAGTCACTAAATCTTTCAAACCAGTACTCTTCTTGCTTTTTCATAAGATCTGAATGCAA
>JAGMES010000005.1 GCA_023128035.1 Halanaerobiales bacterium
CCCATCTACCATTACCATCCATAATGATTGCAATATGTTCTGGAACCTTTTTTACATCTAGCGAATGTTTTTTTATCTCCTTTTGACTGGTCCATCGTTTGAACACGCCAAACATAAATTTTCCTCCTTAATCATCTCAATCAAAGATGTTAGAAACCCCCTCTTTAAAGAGGGGGTTATGACATTTATTTCCCCAATTGATAAGTATCAATACTATATACTATCTCAACTTGCACGACATCGGTAGGTGAAGCATCTAACAAGCGCTGACGAACGATTCGCTTTTGACCATCGTGTAGATTCTCTTGATTATGAACCTTAAGTTCTAATAGTCGATAAGCAAGACCTGCAAATCTTAAACAATCTAAACCTTCCTCCAAACTCATTCCAATTAAGTCTGGAATTTTCGTCACAATAATCTTCCTCTCTAAAATTACACTTTTTTTAACTTATACTTCCATGATTTCTGCTTCTTTTTCTTTCAAAAGCTCATCAATTTTTTTGACAAATTCATTTGTCACTTCCTGAACTTCATCTAAGCCCTGATACATATCATCTTCAGAAATTTCGCTTTCTTCTTTGTAAAGTTTTAATTCCTCATTTGCATCACGACGCAAATTACGGATTGCAATCCGTTCTTCCTCAGCTTTTTTCTTAACAACTTTAACTAACTTTTTGCGACGTTCTTCAGTCAATTGTGGGATCGATAAACGAATCACTTCACCATCACTATTAGGATTTAAACCTAAATCTGACTTCATGATAGCCTTTTCAATACTGGAGATAACACTCTTATCCCATGGTTTAATTGTAATCAATCTAGGCTCTGGAACAGAAATTTGAGCCATTTGATTTAATGGAGTAGGTGTTCCATAATAATCAACTTTTATACCTTCTACTAAAGAAGGTCTAGCTCGCCCTGTCCGAACTGTTCCAAATTCCCGTTTTGTAGCTTCAATAACTTTCTTCATCTTTTCTTCAGTTTCCCTCAAAACTTGAGCTCTCATACAAGTTCCTCCCTTTATTTTAGCGAACAATAGTTCCTACATCTTCACCCATGATTGCTCGCTTAATATTACTTAACTCCTTTAATCCAAATACTAGAATAGGAATATGATTATCCATACATAAAGATATAGCAGTTGAATCCATAACCTTCAATCCACGCTGTAGAACTTCCATGTATGACAATTCTTTAAATTTAATAGCATTGGGGTTTTTTAATGGGTCAGAATCATATACACCATCAACATTTTTAGCCATTAAGATCGCATCAGCCCCAATCTCAGCAGCTCTAAGTGCCGCAGTAGTATCCGTCGAAAAAAAAGGATTTCCAGTTCCTGAGGCAAAAATGACAACTCTACCTTTTTCAAGATGACGCATTGCTCTTCTCCTAATATAAGGCTCAGCAATCTGACGCATCTCTATAGCAGATAAAACACGTGTATCTAAATCTTCATGCTCAATGGTGTCCTGTAAAGCCATGGCGTTTATTACTGTAGCTAACATTCCCATGTAATCTGCAGTTCCTCTATCCATTCCCTTTGCAGAACCTGCAATTCCCCTGAAAATATTGCCTCCACCAACCACTATTGCCATTTCAACATTGGTTTCAGTTACGATTTGCTTAATTTCATGAGCAATTTGAGCAATAAATTCAGGATCGATGCCATATCCCTGATTACCTGCCAGAGCTTCACCACTTAATTTTAAAATAACACGCTTAAATTTTGGCATCCAAAAATTACCCCCAATAATTTAGATTTCTCGTTTAAAATAAATTTCCCTTTAAAACAACAAAAATATTTTAAAAAAGAGAACACAAAAGTGCCCTCTTTAGTAACTTTCAATTTTTACTTCTGATAAGACATAACTTCTTCTACAAAATTATCTACTTTCTTTTCTAAACCTTCACCCATTTCATAACGTACAAAACGGCGAACCTTGATGTTTTCACCAATTTTAGCAATTTTTTCTGTAACAAGTTGCTGAATAGTTACACTATCATCGCGAACGTAAGGTTGATCTAAGAGAACCTTCTGTGAGTAGAATTTCTCTAGACGACCTTGAACCATCTTTTCAACGATATTAGCAGGTTTTCCTTCATTCAAAGCTTGAGCTGTTAAAATCTCTTTCTCTTTTTCAATAGCATCAGCAGGAACTTCTTCACGTGATACATATTCTGGATTCATTGCTGCAATGTGCATTGCAATATTATTAACCAGTCCTTTAAACTCATCAGTCTTAACAACAAAATCAGTCTCACAATTAACTTCTAAAAGAACACCGATTCTTCCACCCATATGTATATAGGAATGAACCAGACCTTCAGCAGCAATCCGACTAGATTTTTTAGCAGCAGAAGCAATTCCTTTTTCACGCAAATACTCCGCAGCTTTTTCAACATTACCATTAGTTTCAGCAAGAGCTTTTTTACAATTTAAAACGCCAGCACCAGTTCTAATACGCAATTCTTTTATCATTTCCATAGTAATTGCCATGGTATTAAAACCCCCTTATTCATAATAAAAGACGCCGCAAGGGCTATAATACCCCATCAGCGCCCTTGTTTATCTAATTATGCTTGAGAATCTTGAGCTTTAACTTCAGTATTAACAGTAGCTACTTCTTCAGCACTAAGCTGTTCTCCCTGATTGCCTTCTAATACTGCATTTGCTATAACGCTAGTTAGCAATTTTACAGCACGAATCGCATCATCGTTACCTGGAATAATCATGTCAACAACGTCAGGATCACAGTTGGTATCAACAATTGCAATAACTGGAATACCCAGTTTGTTTGCTTCTGCTACAGCAATATCTTCTTTCCGTGGATCAGCAACAAAAATCGCATCTGGAACACGTTTCATGTCACGAATACCACCTAAGAAACGCTCTAGCTTGTCATGTTCTTTAGTTAAGAGGATAACCTCTTTCTTAGGTAGGCTGTCAAATGTACCATCTTCAGCCCACTTTTCCAGCAATTCAAGACGATCTACACGCTTACGGATAGTCTGGAAGTTAGTCAACATACCACCTAACCATCTTTGGTTAATAAATGGCATTCCACATCTTTCAGCTTCCCGCTTGATAGTCTCTTGAGCTTGCTTCTTTGTACCAACAAATAAAACGCTCTTACCTTGTGCAGCTAATTCACGAACGAAATTATAAGCTACATCAATCATTTTTACAGTTTGCTGTAAGTCGATAATGTAAATTCCATTCCGCTCAGTAAAGATATATGGTTTCATTTTTGGATTCCATCTTCTTGTTTGATGTCCAAAATGTACACCAGATTCTAATAACTGTTTCATAGAAACAACGCCCATGACTTACACCTCCTCTCGTTTTTCCTCCGTCTAGATCATTCCCCGATAAGACCCGAAGGCACCCTCACCGCAGGTTACCAGACGTGTGTAGTATATTACACAAATTTTATGTGGTACTGTTTATAACATACCACAGATCCTTAGCTAGTATACCATAAAGCCAAAATTATATCAACTACTTTTTAATAAAAAAATCAAATTTTATAACTCGAATTGACCTTTTTTAACCGATTTAACAATAGTGATACCAGTTTCTACATAAAATTCCACAGTTCTTCCATGTGATCCACCTGTATCTTCTCCCAAAATTGGGATAGAAAATTCTTGAAGTTTCTTTTTTACAGCTACAATATTTCTTGCGCCAATTCTCATTAACTCATTATCAGAATCGAAATTAAACATCTGAGAACCACCAGCCATTTTGGCCTTTAAACGCCTCTTGTTTGCTCCCGTTTCAAGCATCTTTTCTAATAATATATCCATAGCAGTATCCGCATATTTGGCCAAATTCGTCTTATTCCTCATAGATGAACTGTCAGGCAGCATAACATGAGCCATACCACCTAAACACATCTTTTCATCATATAAGATAACACCTACACAAGATCCCAATCCAGAGGTTATTAATACATCTGGTGACTGTGCAATATTTAAATCAGCCATTTTAACCCGGATTATCTTCATAATATGCCCCCAACCCTAATGCCGAAATAATTGATCCAAGAGAACCTTGACTTGGTATTAAGAAAAAATCCCCAAAGATCTCTTCTTTATCAATCTCGAACTGAGTCTCAACAAGCAAGGCGTGATCACCAATTTGGCCAAATTCAACCATAAATGTTCCTAAAATCGCACCAGCCATATCCATTGCATACGATGGAACAGATTGAATCATTTTAAATCCAGTCATCTGACTAAATGCGTTTAAATAAGAACCAGATAAAATATTTACAATCTCTTGTAAAGCAGATATTTCCATATCTGTAAACTCCTCTTCGACGTTGCCAAGACCAAGAACATTTATTAACTTTGAAGCACTTTCTCGTTGCAACAAATAAAGCATATGTCCTTGCATATCTCCAAGTACTCGAATCGAAATCCCCACAACCAAGACATCGGCACCTCCGAATAGATCAGGAACCTCCATCAAATCAATAACATTAACTTTTGGAACAGTCATATCAATCTTTTTATTCAATAATTGAGCAAATGCTGTAACTGCATTTCCCGCACCAATATTACCAATTTCACGCAAAGCATCTAACTGAATTGAAGAAAGTTCCGTTAGAGGTCGAATTGTATCCATCAATAAACCTCCTTAGTTTACATTCCTCCCTGTTGAAAGAGTCGTATCCAAATTAAGAATTTTTTCTATATTTAAAAGAACGATCAGGCGCTCACCAATCTTACCTACACCAGTTAAATACTCCTGATCAACACTTCCAGTTGAAAAAGGGGGTGGTTCAATCCCAGACTCATCAATCCATAACACTTCATTTACATCATCAACCAATAAACCAATCATAAAATCTTTGACTAATACTGTGATAATTCTGGTATTTTCCTGAATCTCTTCATCTTCTAAACCAAATCTTTTACGCAAATCCACTACTGGAATAATCTCACCACGAATATTGATAACACCTTTTACATAATGGGGTGCATTGGGAATACGAGTGATTTTAGTATAACGATGAATCTCTTTGGTACGCAAGATCTCTACACCATATTCCTCGTTAGCAATCTGAAATACTACAAGTTGTTGACGGTTTCCCATTAGAGTTTCTTTTTTAGCAACCAAATTTTTCATTTTTTTACCTCCCCTCAAGCAATATTACGGATATCTAAAATGAGGGCAACCTCTCCATCTCCCAAAATCGTAGCACCACTAATATGAGGTGTATCTATCAAAAATTCACCTAAAGATTTAATAACAATATCTTGCTGGTTAATCAGTTCTGTAACGATCAAACCAATCTGTTTTTTACCTGTTCCAATGACCACAACAGAAAGTTGGTCAACCTCATTTAATTTTGGAACTGGCAAACCCAATAATTTATGTGACCAGATCAAAGGAATCATATTACCACGTAACAGAAATACTTCTTGTCCTTGGACATGCTTAACCCTATCTGGTGTAATATCATCTGCTTCCTCAATCACAGATAATGGAATTGCATAAGTTTCATCACAAACCTTAACTAAAAGTGCCTGTGTAATAGCAAGAGTTAGTGGTAAAGATATATTAAAAGTTGAGCCTTTACCTAGTTCAGTATCAATATAAATATGGCCGTCTAAAGATTCTACTGTTCGTCTAACTACATCTAATCCAACACCACGACCAGAAATATCTGAAACAACTTCAGAAGTACTGAATCCAGGTCTTAAAATCAGATTGAATTTTTCTTGCTTACTCAGCTTATCACACTCTTCTTGAGTTAAGATACCTTTTTCAATAGCTTTTTTAGAGATTTTTTTAGCATCTAATCCACGACCATCATCAGTCACTTGAATGAGAATTTCATTTCCTTTTTGAGAAGCGGCTAGACGCAGTATCGCTTGTTCTTCTTTCCCATTAATAGCTCGTGTTTTTGGATCTTCAATTCCATGGTCAATAGCATTTCTAAGCAAATGAACTAAAGGATCACCTAAACTGTCAATAATCGAACGATCTAATTCAGTTTCAGCACCTTCAATAATTAGATTTACATTTTTATTTAACTCTTTTGACAAGTCACGAACCATTCGTGGAAAACGATTAAAAATTCTCTCAATGGGAACCATTCGAACCTGCATAACTGTATGCTGAAGGTTCATTGTTACCCGATCTAATTGCTGTAAAATATCATTAAAAAGTTCATTGTTGACATTTATTCTACTACTGATCTCTTCTAAGCGCGTCTTATTGATCAAAAGTTCGGCAACCAGGTTCATCAAACTGTCTAATTTATCAATATCCACTCGAACTGTTGGAGCAATTTTAATATCCTGTCCCGTATTTTGTGGAGTATTTACAACTTTTTCCACCTTTTCGGCAATAGCAGCTATTTCTTGATGTACTTTTTCAATCGTTCCATTCTGCTGATTCAAATCTTCTTCGCGAATTCGAATTATATCAACAGACCTAACATCAGTAATATCCATAACTGCACTATGAATCTCTTTTTCAGATTCTTTTGTAACATAAAGAATTTGGAATTCATGATCAAATTCTTCATTTTCAATTTCCTTCAAAGATGGAATACTTTTTATAATGATTCCGATTTCTTGTAGATTTTTAATTACCATAAAGCCCCGAACGGCTTTAAGTAAACAATCTTTGAATAGCTCAACATTTAGAATATAGCAAAAATAATTATTTTTCAAATGACTTAAGATTTGAACCCTATCATCTTCTTCAAACTCCATCATTTCGGATTCTAATGAAACAGAAGAAGTTTTAGCTGAAGAAGCAACAGTTTTGCCATTCTCAAGGTTTTGAAGTTCAAGAATTATATCTTCTACATCACTCGCCTCAGAACTAGAATTCGAAATCTCCCTTACTAATTTATCCAACCTATCGAGACAACTAAACAGTATGTCCACAATTTCAGTTGTCAGGATCATTTTTTTTGAACGGATTTTATCCAAAACATTCTCCATCTCATGAGTTAGATTTGCCATCTTATCAAATCCCATGGTTGCAGCCATTCCCTTTAAAGAATGAGCCGCGCGAAAAATATTGTTTATCAATTGATCGTCATTGGGATTGTTCTCTAATTCTAGCAAGTTTTGGTTCAACGACTGAAGATGTTCCTCTGATTCATCCAGAAACATTCTCAAATATTGAGACATGTCCACCTGGCAACCCCCCTTTTCGCTAAAATTCATTCTTTACTAATTAAGTACCTTATTCACTGCTTCCAAAACACGATCTGCTTTAAAAGGTTTTACAATAAAATCTTTTGCACCTGCCTGAATCGCCTCAATTACCATTGCCTGTTGTCCCATAGCACTACACATGATAATTTTAGCACTACCATCAGAACCCATAATTTCGCGGACGGCACTTATCCCGTCCATTTCAGGCATGGTAATATCCATAGTAGTTAAGTCTGGCTTATACTCATTATATTTCTCGACTGCTTGTTTACCATTTTCAGCTTCAGCGACGATTTCATACCCTGCTTCTGTTAGAATATTTTTAATCATCATTCGCATAAATGCTGCATCATCAACAATTAAAACCCGCTTTGACATCCCTATACCTCCTTCAAAAGGTTCCCTTATTAAATATGCATACACGAATAAAGCAAGTATACGCACAAAACAATTTTAAGAACTATTTCGACACAATAACATTTTTCTCCTGCAAATAAAAACGAAAAGTCAGTAACTTATCCAAGAAATCAAGATCTTACCAGCAAAATTTGGTTTAATTTATGAATCGCGCACGCTTTGCGCGCGATTCATAAATTACTTAATAATATTGTGATTTTAATATTTTACTTATTTTTCATCTTTTCTAGTTCATCTAAAAGTCGATCATTTAAAACTTTTATATACGTTCCTTTCATACCAAGCGAACGAGATTCAATAACACCTGCACTCTCAAACTTCCTAAGAGCGTTTACAATTACCGATCTTGTAATACCAACTCTATCTGCAATTTTACTTGCTATTAACAAACCTTCCATACCATCCAACTCTTCAAAAATGTGCTCAATAGCTTCTAATTCAGAATAAGACAAGGTTTCGAGAGCAATTTGTACAGCAGCTTTTTTACGAGCCTTCTCTTCCAATTTCTCAGTTCTAGAGCGAAGAATTTCCATTCCGACCACAGCAGCACCATATTCAGCTAATACCAAATCTCCTTCATTAAAAGCTTCACCAAACCGAGCCAAAATTAATGTTCCTAATCGATTACCTCCCCCAATTACAGGAACTATTGTGGTTAACTTCTGAGAAAAGATACATTTTTCTCCTGCTTTAAATGCACATAGTCCACCTTTAACTTCTACATTCTGCTTAGTCCGATTCATTTTTAAAAGCCACTTATTATAATCTTCTGGAAAAGATCCTTTATCAATAACCTCTTCTAACATCAAATCACATTCAAATTCGTCTAGGAGATGATAACCTAAAACTTTACCTTTAGCACTTACCACATAAACATTTCCGTTAATCGTTTCACTCAAAACCAACGCCATCTCTGCAAATTCAACAGGTTGCCCTGCTGCACTTTGTAATAAACGATTAATTTTTCTTGTCTTGTTCAGCAAATTTTTCATCTTCTTTCCTCCAATTCAAGCTTCGATTACTTTTAGTTATAGAATAAATTTACTTAAATCTTTATCTTTAACTACATTATCAAGTTGATTTTTAACATATTGAAGATCTATGCTTATTTTACTTGTATCAAGTTCAGGTGCTTCAAAAGAAAGTTCTTCCAAAAGTTTTTCTAAAATGGTATGGAGACGTCTGGCACCTATATTCTCAGTCTGCTCATTAACTAAAAAAGCAATACTTGCAAGTTCTTTAATGGAATCAGGCGTGAATTCAATTTCAATCCCTTCAGTTGCTAAAAGGGCTGTGTATTGTTTAATTAATGCATTTTTAGGTTCAGTCAAAATCTGTTGAAAATCCTTTTCAGAAAGAGAAGTAAGCTCCACTCGAATAGGAAAACGTCCTTGTAATTCAGGAATTAAATCCGAAGGTTTAGAAATATGAAATGCCCCAGCAGCAATAAACAGAATATGGTCGGTTTTAACTGAACCATATTTTGTTACTACAGTAGAACCTTCTACAATTGGCAGAATGTCTCTTTGAACTCCTTCTCGAGACACGTCAGGGCCACGTCCTGATTCTTTACCAGCAATTTTATCAATCTCATCTAAGAAAATTATACCTGATTCTTCCACCCTGTAAATTGCATCCATTGAAACATCGTCCATATCAATTAATTTATTAGCTTCTTCTTGTTTTAATAACTCACGTCCTTGTTTAATAGTTAGCTTACGCTTTTTCTTTTTAGCTGGGAACATACCACTCAACATATCTTGAAAATTTACACCCATTTCTTCCATACCAGTACCAGAAAAAATTTCAATCATTGGCATACCTTGCTGTTCAACTTCAATCTCAATAATTTGATCTTCTAATTCACCATTTCGTAGCCTTTTTAATAGGCGTTCTTGCCTTTCTATAATCTGAGGATACTCTGTTGATTCATCACCATCTTCTTCAGAAGATTCATTATATCTTCCAAAGAGCATATTTAATGGATTTGACTGCTTTTTAGATGGTAGAGGTAACATCAATTCAACGACTCTCTCTTCAGCCAATAGGATGGCTTTATCCTCAACTTGAGCCATTCGTTCTTTTTTTACCATACGAATCGACGTCTCTAGTAAATCTCGAATCATTGATTCTACATCACGACCCACATAACCCACTTCAGTAAATTTTGTTACTTCAACCTTTATAAAAGGAGCGCCAGACAATTTGGCTAAGCGTCGGGCTATTTCAGTCTTACCTACACCTGTAGGACCAATCATCAAAATATTTTTGGGTACCACTTCATCCTTTAAATCAGAGGGAAGTTTTTTTCGGCGATACCGATTTCTTAAAGCAACCGCAACTGACTTTTTGGCCTGATCCTGACCAATAATATATTTATCAAGCTGTTCCACGATTTGACGTGGAGTAAGTTCTTCCATATAATCCCCTCCTAAATTAATATAACTCTTCAACAGTTATATTCTGATTAGTGTAAATACAAATAGATCCTGCAATTTCCATAGCTTTTATAGCAATCTCTTTAGCAGATAAATCTGAGTTTTGAACTAAAGCCATAGCTGCAGCTTGAGCATAAGGTCCACCTGAACCAATAGCTACCGTCTGGCCATCTGGTTCAATAATATCACCTGTACCAGAAATCACAAGCATGTTTTCTTGATTTGCAGCGATTAATAGGGCTTCTAATTTGCGTAAAATTTTATCAGTACGCCATTCTTTAGCAAGCTCAACGGCAGCACGCTGTAAATTTCCATGAAATTCTTCCAGTTTTCCTTCGAATTTTTCAAAAAGAGTAAATGCATCAGCGGCCGCCCCTGCAAAACCTACAACAACCTCTCCTCTGTAAATTCGTCTTACTTTTTTAGCACCATGCTTCATTATAGTATTCCCCATAGTCACCTGACCATCTCCAGCTACTGCAACCTTATTATTATGCTTTACTGCAACAATAGTTGTGGCCTGAAACATTTTCCAACCTCCTTCCACCAAAATATTTATTTTTTGAGTATAGGCATATTCTATTAAGTATTATCCCTTTAGACTAAACATTCTTATTTATTATCATATATACTATCATAATTATAAAGATTATGTCAAGATTTAAAATCATATAAATGTAAATCCTATACTAACGTAATATTAATTTATTTCATGAACTTTTATAAAATGATTCAAAAATTCTAATCCGCGCTTAGAAACTGTTTCTTTTTTTAATTTTTTGTCTTTTATCTTCTCCTTCAATGGAGGAAGGATTCCAAAATTAATATTCATCGGTTGAAAACTTTTCTGATTAGCTGCTGTTATATAATGAGTCAAAGCTCCATGTGCAGTTTCTTTAGGAAAAATTAATAATTCTTTTTTTTGAATAAGTCGAACAGCATTGAGTCCTGCAATAATCCCCATTGCTACAGATTCTACATAACCTTCAACTCCCGTAATCTGTCCAGCAAAAAAGATTCTTGGGTCAGTTTTCAACTGAAGAGTTGGTTCCAATAACTTAGGTGAATTTATGAAAGTATTCCGATGCATAACTCCATATCGGATGAATTCTGCTTCCTCTAATCCCGGAATCATTGAAAACACCCGTTTTTGTTCTCCCCATTTAAGACGAGTCTGGAATCCAACTAGATTAAAGAGTGTTCCTTCTAGATTATCTTGGCGTAACTGTACAACCGCATATGGTCTTTTACCAGTTCGTGGATCTTCTAATCCTACAGGTTTTAGAGGGCCAAAAGCTAAAGTCTTAATTCCACGACTTGCAATTTCCTCAATGGGAAGGCATCCCTCAAAGAAGTTTCCCTTTTCAAAATCTTTTACTTCAGCTCGCTCAGCATTAATAAGTTCCTGCCAAAAAGTTTCATATTCTTCTTTATTCATCGGGCAATTAAGATAATCTCCCTCACCTTCTTTGCCATAACGAGATGCTCGATAAACAATCTCTAGATTGAGGCTATCTTTTGCAACTATCGGTGCTGCCGCATCAAAAAAGTAACAATAATCCGAACCCAATTTTTCCTGAATGGCCTTAGAAAGATTATCTGAAGTCAAAGGACCAGTTGCAATAATTGTAATCCCATCTTCAGGAATTTCAGTGATTTCATCATAATTAATCTTAATACGGGGATTGCTTAAAATTTTATCTGTTAACGATTTAGCATATTTATCCCTATCTACAGCTAATGCTTGACCTGCAGGAACTTTATTTTCATCTGCTACAGACATTATGATAGAATTTAATTCTCGCATCTCTGTTTTTAAAAGACCAGCAGCATTTCCTAAGTGATCTGCCTTAAGGGAGTTACTACAAACCAATTCACCAAAATATTTTGTATGATGAGCTGGTGTCATCTTTTTTGGACGCATCTCACATAATTCTACTAGAAATCCTGCTTCAGCTATCTGCCAAGCAGCTTCTGTTCCAGCAAGTCCTGCTCCGATCACTCGTACCTTTGTCATTTTTCCTCTTCTCCTTCAATTTCTTGATATCCACAATTTTCATTTATGCAATAATTAATTTTTTCTTTCTTTTTCCGTTTCTCAACTAAAAACGCTGCACCACAATCTGGACATTGCCGCTTTATAGGACGATCCCAGGTTACAAAATCACACTCTGGATACTTACTGCATCCGTAAAAAGTACGTTTCTTTTTTGTTCGTCTTTGTACTAATTCTCCTTGACCACATTGAGGACATTCAACTCCGATTTTTACCATAAACGGTTGAGTGTTTTTGCAGTCAGGGTATCCAGGACATGCTAAAAACTTGCCGTAACGACCATGTTTAACAATCATATTTCTACCACATTTTTCACAAATCACATCAGTAAGTTCTGGCTCTATTTCAACATTTGCCATTTCTGTTTGCGCCTTTTCTAATCTCTTAGCAAAAGGTTCATAAAACTTTTTCAAAATACTTACCCAATTTACTGTACCTTCTTCAATTTCATCTAACTTATCTTCTAACATAGCCGTAAATTCTACACCTGTTACATCAGGAAAATGTTCTATTAAAAGATCAGTAACGATAAAACCCAACTCTGTCGGTTTTAAAGATTTTCCCTCTTTAATAACATAACCTCTTGCTTGAACGGTTCCGACAATCGGAGCATAGGTACTTGGTCTTCCTATACCATTCTCTTCTAATACCTTAACCAAACTTGCTTCGGTATATCGAGGAGGAGGTTGAGTAAAGTGTTGTTCTGACAAGAGTTTTTTCAAATCTAAAATTTGGCCTTCCTGCAAACTAGGCAACTCCTGTTCTTTTTTCTTTACCCCAAAAGTATCTACAGCTAAAAATCCCTTAAAGATATTAGTAGTACCAGTTAAACGAAATAAATATTTTCCTGCCTTAATATCTATAGTAAGAATTTTATTGATTGCAGGTTTCATCTGACTAGCAAGAAAACGCTCCCAGATTAGTTTATACAGTTTATATTGTTCAGGTTCCAAATATTTTCGAATCGCATCTGGTTCAATCTTGACAGAAGATGGTCGAATAGCCTCATGAGCATCCTGAGCACCTTTCTTTTTGCGATATTCCACTTTCTTTTCTGGAACATATTTCAAACTAAATCTTTTTTCAATATATTCTCGCGCTTCAAGTTGAGCCTCTTCAGAGATTCGCGTTGAATCAGTACGGATATATGTTATTAAACCAGTAGTTCCCTGTGGTAAATCTAAACCTTCATATAGTTGCTGCGCGACATACATTGTCTTTTTTGTACTAAATCCCAATATATTTGCAGCAGTCTGCTGCAGACTACTTGTAATAAATGGCGGATTAGGTTTACGCTGACGTTGGCGCTCTTTAACGAGTTCAACTACGTAATTTTCTTTTTTTAACTGAGTTTCATGTTCCTTAGCTTCCTTTTCATTGCTAATTTTTACTTTTTTATTTTCAATCCGATGTAATCTTGCTATAAAAGTATCAATATCTTTCACTAAATGAGCATCAATAGTCCAATATTCTTCCGTATCAAAAGATTCAATCTCCCGTTCACGGTCACAGATAATCCTAACCGCAACCGTCTGCACTCTTCCTGCACTTAGACCCTTACGAACTTTATTCCACAAAAGAGGGCTTAACTGATAACCTACAAGACGATCAAAAATTCGACGCGTTTGTTGTGCATCAACTCGATCTTTATCAATCATCCTCGGTGATTTTAATGCATTTTGAACTGCTTTTTTCGTAATTTCATTAAATTCTATTCGACAGAGTTTATTATCATCAATTTCTAATGCCCGAGCCAGATGCCAGCTAATCGCTTCCCCCTCACGATCCGGGTCAGTAGCAAGATAAATCTCTGTTTTCTTTTTCGCAGCCTTTTTTAAAGCTTTAAGGATTTTTCCTTTTCCTCGAATAGTAATATACTTAGGTTGAAAATCATGTTCAACATCTACACCTAATTGACTTTTGGGTAAGTCAATCACATGACCCATAGAGGCCTCAACATGAAAATGTTTTCCTAAAAATTTGCCAATAGTTTTTGCCTTTGCTGGCGACTCCACAATAACTAATTTATCTGGAACCAATTTTTCCGCCATATTCTCACCCCCACAAATCCCAAATTACTAATGAATCCAAAAATTATTTTTTTCTTCTACATCATCAAACTTCAGCTTTTTGATAAATATTAACTTTAATCTATTTTTAATTGACATTTTCAAAAGTTGCCAAAGTTCTTGTTTATCAATCTCTATAGCTTGAAGACTAAAACTTCTCCCAATGATTTCCTCCAACTCCTGATTGGCAAGGAGACCTTTACTTAATAAAAAGATAAGAATTCCATATGCTTCTGAAGAAAAGAGCATTTTTTCGCTTTGCGAAAAGATTCTCATGGAAGATGGAAGATATGTATGATTTTCATAAGATTCTGATATACCTATTATCTCCGCGGAAGAAAAAATTAATTCGAAAGCCATTTCAATATCTATAATATCATATCCAAGTTCTATTAAAGTTTGAACAATCTCCTCTTCATTAACAGTTAAATCTTCATTATGCAATAGTCTTTGAACCAAAAGACTTACAATCTCTATAATATTTGAGTTCATTTCCTCTCCCCCAATATAGATTCTCCTCATATTTTTACTTATCTTATTATATGGGTAATGATAAAATTTGTAAAGTATTTTCGCTACTTAAGACTAATTTAAAGCAAAAATTGGCCCTGGGTATTGGATAACTAGCCCTAACAATTCTAATTCTAAAAGAATTGCATTTAATTTAGAGATATCCAGGTTGAGTGCTCCAACAAGTTCATCAATCCCCATCTCTCTTTCTTTTAAAAGGGTAATAATTTGTTCTTGCACTGCAGTATATTTTAAATTTTTCCCTCTTGGCGAAATTTTAATCTCTTTCATCAACCCACCAAATTCATGAAGAATATCTTGAACAGAAGTAGTCAATTTTGCTCCTTTTTTAATAAGTTCATTAGTTCCTTGACTCATCGTACTAAAAATACTCCCCGGAACAGCAAAAACTTCTCGATTTTGCTCTAATGCTTGGTCAGCAGTAATCATGGCCCCACTTCTTACACCAGCTTCTATTACTACTGTACCATATGATAATCCACTGATAATTCTATTTCTAGCTGGAAAATTTCCTTTCTCAGGAGGTGTTTTAGGAGGATATGTAGAAAGAACAGCACCAGATTGAATAATCTCTTGATAAAGCTTACCATGCTCTTTAGGATAGATAACATCCACTCCTGACCCTAATACTGCAATAGTACGTCCGCCTTCTTCAATCGCGGTCTGATGAGCGTTTCCATCTATCCCACGAGCCATCCCACTTACAATAGTAAATCCTATCTTAACTAGTTCCCTTACTAACGTCCTGGTGACTCTTCGACCATAAACTGTCATTTTACGGGATCCTACTATCGCTATGCTGTGTAAATCCTCTTTTTTAAAACTCCCTCGATAATAAATAACAGGAGGAGGATCGTAAATTTGTTTTAAATTGACAGGAAATTCTGAATCTTCTAAACATAAAATATGAATCTCATCCTCTTTGCATTCCCTTAAAAAGAGTTCTAAATTGATCCTTGATCTAGTATCGATAATTTTTTGGGCCAACTTAGAACCAATCAAAGGAACAGATACTAATTCCTTTTTAGAAGCCCTCCAAACCCTTTCAGGTGTCTTAAAATACTCTATCAAACGCTTTACCCTAAGTGAACCAACTCCAGGAATTAACGAAAGGCCAACCCAATATTTTCGATTCATAAATCCTCCTAGCTTTTGATTTATGTACTAAGTTCTACAGGAAGTTCATTTCTCCTGCTGCTAATAACATAAACAAAATATTTTATTCAAAATTTTAACTGTAGCAGCGTTAACGCCGATGCAATAACTACGTTATTACATCTTAATTTTAACAACTTTCGGAAGGAAATATTTACTCCCACTGAAGGTAATTCCAATAAGATAGCTTATCCTCACTTATAAAAATTGGGAGATATTTGTGCTCTCTGAAAGCCCTTCCAAAAATGTTGTTAACAAGTTAATATAATAATACTCTAATTAATTAAAATGATGAAATATTTATATTAATTTGTATTTTTTATTGTCAAAAGGCAGGGTTTTGCCTATTAGTAACGAATTAATATTATAAACAAAATTATGTGAGGTGTTTTCTTATGAAGAGAATTGAGGTGGGAAGATTGGGTGAAAAGATGGCTCGAGATTTTTTATTGCGAAAGGGATATAATATTCTGGCGGAAAATTATCGAACATCACAAGGTGAGATTGATCTGGTGACAGAAGAAAATAAGACCATTATCTTTGTAGAAGTTCGTACTCGCTCCACTCGCTTATTTGGATCGCCTTTAGAAAGCATCACTCCTACAAAACGTGAACGTCTAATCCGTGTGGCTATTCAGTTTTGTGCACAGTATTATCTTTATTCACAAAATTTTCGTTTTGATGTAATTGGGATTTCTTTATATGAAAATATTCCAAAGATTGAGCATATTACAAATGCTTTTATCATTGGGAGGGATTAGGTTATGCTGGCCAAAATACTCAGCACATCCTATATAGGTGTAGAAGGGTTTCCAATTGTAGTTGAAGTTGATCTATCCAATGGACTTCCTGCTTTTGATCTGGTAGGTTTGCCAAATACGGCTGTTCGTGAAGCAAGAAAACGAGTTCGTTCAGCTTTAAAAAATAGCCCTTACCCTTATCCTCGTGAGCGAATTACCATTAACCTAGCTCCCGCTGATATCCCTAAAGAAGGTTCCTACTTTGACCTACCTATTGCTATTGGTATCCTAGCCGCTGAAGGGATTGTACCATCTGATAAATTATGCGAATTTGCTTTTATAGGGGAGCTATCTTTGGATGGAAAAATAAAACCCATTAGAGGAAGCCTAGCGATGGCACTAACCGTCAAAGAATTAGGATTACACGGCCTAATCTTACCAAAAGAGAATTATTCTGAAGCAAAGGCAGTACACCAGATTGAACTTGTTCCTGTTTCTAGTTTAGAAGAGGTAGTAAATTTTTTACGAACAGGTGATATTCATTATCCAGATATAAAGAAAACTCTTCCCCAAAATTCTATGGAAGTGGATCTCGCTTCCATTAAAGGACAACTATTTGCCAAACGTGGATTGGAAATTGCAGCATCAGGAGGACACAATCTACTTCTCATTGGCCCACCTGGTTCAGGTAAAACTCTTTTAGCTCGATCCATTCCTGGTATTATTCCCCCATTAAGTGAAGAAGAGTCTCTTCAGGTCACCCGCATCCATAGCATTGCTGGTATTAATCATCAAGCACAACACCTTTTAACCCAGCCGCCTTTTCGCCAACCCCACCACAGCATCACTCCAGCAGCATTAATCGGTGGTGGCAGAATACCACTGCCAGGTGAAATAAGTCTAGCTCATCATGGTATCCTTTTTCTTGATGAAATGGGAGAGTTTCGATCTGATCTTTTAAATCTGTTACGCCAACCTCTGGAGATGAGTCAAGTAGTGGTTACTCGTCACCAGCACCGAGTAATTTTTCCTGCTCAATTTATTTTAATTGGAGCACTAAATCCATGTAAATGTGGTTTTTATGGTGATCCTTCAGGACGTTGCATTTGTTCTTCCTCTGAGATTAGACGCTATTTTCAAAAAATTTCTGGACCTCTACTTGATCGTATTGATTTACAAATTCAAGTCTCAAGAATGAATAGTGATGATCTTTTTAATACCAACAAAGTTGAATCCTCTTCAACTGTTCGAACAAGAGTTTTTAAAGCTAGAGAGATTCAAAGTTATAGATATTGTTCTACCCCCTTTAATCTAAATAGTCAGATTCCTCTATCCCAGATTAAAATCTTTTGCCCATTGGCAACTAAAGCAGAAAAAATTCTAGCTCAAGCAATGGACCGATTAGAACTGACAGCACGTGGCTGCCATCAAATTATAAAAGTCGCTCGCACCATTGCTGATTTGCGTCAGGCAAAAATAATTGATACTGAAGATATAGCAGAAGCAATTCAATACCGTTCTTTTGATAGACTGCACTGCGGGTATTAAAATTATTCTAGTACTTCCACCCCCTCCTGTAGAGGAGGGGGCTTCCCCTTCTGAATGCCGTTAAACACAAGATTGAAAAAACTGTGAAGATATAATTGATTTTTGACAATATTATAGTTTGATTTTTATTTTTGTCAATATTAGTCCAAAAAAATAAACTCCCTAAAATTCAATCCTTCCTTTTCACAAAGTTTAATCAATCCTGCTAAAAATTTTTTGCCCACACCACGTTCCCCTCGCATTACTCGATAAACGTAGGAATAATCTAAATCTAATTTTCGTGCAAACATTACTTCGCTCCAGCCACGTGAATTAAGAAATTGCTCTGTTTTTTCCCTGTTGAGCCTCATGGTCACCACCCCTATTTTTACTTATGTCAAAATTATATACCTTAGAATTACATATGTCAATGATTTTGAGAAATTTTATCTGCAAATTTTAAAAAAAGTTATTGTCAAATGTCAATTAATAAGATACAATATAGTAAAAGGTGCATAAAGGAAGTGGGTAAGATGGCAAATAAAAAACAAATCCGAAGTGATTTTGGATTATATCTTAAATATGTTCGAGAATTAAGAGGGCTCACCATTACTGACTTAGCCAAATTTTCTAATGTCAGCCCCTCATACATATCACGAATTGAAAATGGTGGTAGACGCCCTCCTAAACCTGATATTTTGCAAAAACTTGCTCCACACTTAGGAATTGGCTACAATGAATTGATGGTAAAAGCAGGATATTTAAAAATGGACAACGACGATTTGCGTATTGAAGATGAAGGAACTAAAGAACTATTTGCGTCTTTGACAGAAGGAAAAAAGAAACTTCTTCAAACAGTAGATAATCTTTCAGAAGAAACTATTTTCCTTATTGCTAATACTATAAAACAAATTAAAGAAGAATCAATTAAAAATTCCGAACAGAATTCTGATGTTTAAACAATAGACGAACTGAATTTATTAAGTAAAACTCAGGGTCAATGTACATTTAGGAAAAATTTCCTAAATAAAAGTTTTCCTAAATGTACCTTAGACCCAACGTTGTACCACTTAACTTCCACTGAGCTTTTTCTCCATCCCAATATATACTTGCCGCAAGTCAACTAATTCCACTTCAAAGAGTCTCTCTTTATCTTTAGCTATTAGCTCACCGATCTCTTTCAAAGCAGCCAACTCTTTTGCTGATTTTACCATCTCAACATATAAATGATAAGTTTCCGAATAATTCGACTGTCTTACCATAGAAAAAGAAAAACGATGAATAGGAGTCGGTCCCAACTTAATTAAGCCAGAAAGATGCTCAGGGGCGCCATACCCTTTATTGCGTTCAAACCCATACCCTAGATACTCTTTACTGAATTTAACCATCTGCCTATCCCTAGTCACCTTTGCCACAACTGACGCAGCAGCAATAGATATACTCTTTGCGTCACCATCCACGATAGCCTGCTGATTGATGTTAATACCATGTACAGTTTTATCTCCATCTACAATAGCAACCTGAGGCTTAAAACCTTGCTCAATTAATTGATCAAAGGCATGCTTCATTGCTTTAAAACTAGCTTGGAGAATGTTAATTTTATCAATCTCTCGATTATCTACAATTCCAATTCCTACACCAAGAGCATTCTCCATTATTATATCAAAGAATTTTTCTCTCTCTTCCTCTCTAAGCTTCTTAGAATCATTTAAACCCAAGAAATAAAAATCTGGCTTGATGATAACAGCAGCAGCTACAACTGGCCCTGCTAATGGCCCTCTGCCGACCTCATCAATGCCAACAATCTGCGAAATACCTTGGCTCCAATATTGCCGTTCATGCTTTAACATTTCATCAAAACGTTTTTCTAATTTTTTCTTACGATTAAGTTGTCGTTCCATCTGCTCACCAAGTCGTTGAATACCCTTTCGCTGATCAAATCCTAATTTTTCAATCATCTCCAAGGTCGGTTCAATCTCTTTAATCAGATTCTGGACTTGGCTGATCGTCATCTGGGATAACTCCATTCCCATCTCTTTTCTCCCCACCCTTCATCGGTCTTTCAATGGTAATCCGTCCAATTCGGCCATCCCGAAATTCTTTTAAGATCATTCGAGCTGTTTGTTCGGTACGGATTCGTCCACCACTTTGAATAAAACCACGTTTTCTCCCAATTGCTAACATCATCTCATAAGGGTCTTCTACCAATTCTACACCAAAAAATAATTCTAATTCTTTTTGTGCATTCTCCATCAACCATCCAGTCAAATGAAATGCTACTTCTTCTTCATTAAAAATGTCACTTCGAATTGCACCAGTCGCAGCAAGTTTAATCCCCACTTCCTGGCTGTCAAATTTTGGCCAGAGAATCCCAGGTGAATCCAATAGGTGAAATCCTTCACGTACTTTAATCCACTGTTTTCCACGAGTAACACCAGGTTTATTCGCAACTTTTGCACTAGAACGCTTTGCTATTCGATTGATTAAAGCAGATTTACCAACATTAGGAATTCCAATAATAGCTAATCGAATATTGCGAGGATTACGACCTCGTTTCTTTAAACGAGCATTGATCTCATCTCCTTTTAAACGAACCGCCTCTAGCACATCTGCCAATCCTTTACCTTTCACAGCATCGACTGCGAAAGATGGAAATTTAGAGGATAAATGCTTAACCCAATCCAGAGTAATATCTGGATTAGCTAAATCAGATTTATTAAAAATAATAATGCGATCTTTATCTTTAACCAATTTATCAAGATCTGGATTGCTACTGCTAGATGGAATCCGCGCATCCAACAGCTCCAGAACAATATCTACCATCTTCAAATGTTCCTGCAATATTCTCTTTGCTTTGGCCATATGACCTGGATACCACTGTATATTTTTCTTCATTAAGCACACCTACCTATCTTTCAACAATTTTACCCTATTCAAAGGCCAAAAAACTAAAATAGCTTGACCTATAATATTTTCATTGGGAACAAAACCCCAAAAACGACTATCCTCACTGTTATTTCTATTATCTCCCAAAACAAAATAATTATCCTCTGGAACAACAATAGGGCCATAATTTGAATAACCCCTAGTCAAAAGATAATTTTCTTTTAAAGGTTCATCATTGACATAAACTTGTCCATTAATAATTTGCATCCTGTCACCACTTAAACCAATTACCCGCTTAATAAATTTACGCCTAGGTTCTAAAGGATACTTAAAAACAATAATATCATTTTTTTCAGGATCCTTAAATTGATATATAAATTTATTAACCAAAATCCTATCTCTCACCTCTAATGTAGGCCACATAGAACCAGAATGTATAAAAAAAGCCTGAATAACAAATATGATCAGGATTAAGGCCAAAATTACAGCCATAATAACCGATTTCACATATTCAAGAAAAGTTTCATTCGATAACATGGCTTAAATTGCTCCTTTAAAGTCGAAATTATAACAAGTTATTATTTCTTAAGTTTAACGACTTCAGAAGGAGATTTGGACTCCCACTGAAGTTTTAAAATTATTGTATACATTCTACCCCCAGCTATAGAGGAGATGACTTTGCCTTCTGAAATGTCGTTAAATAAATAATTCGACCACAAAAAGTATGTAAGCTCTTGTGCGACTAGTTTTTGTGGGCTAATCATAAATATATTTCATAAAACGAGAGGGATGGCAAAAAATCTGCCCTCCCTCTTTAAAAAATTGATAGCTTTAATATGCATTCTTATCTCTAAGTTTTGCTTTCTTACCAATAGTGCCACGTAAGTAGTACAATTTAGCTCTGCTAACATGAGCATGACGCTTAACTACATACTTAGCAACCTTAGGTGAATGGACTGGGAATGTTCTTTCAACCCCAAGACCATGAGATAATTTCCGAACTGTGATGGTTTCTCTAGCACCACCATTTTGGCGACGAATTACATAACCTTCATAAACCTGGATTCTCTCTTTCCCACCCTCAATTACTCTGTAATGAACAGCAACAGTGTCACCAATGTTCATCTGAGGAATATCATCTCTCATCTGTTCGCGTTCGATTTGATCAATAATGTTCATCTTGTTTCCTCCTTTCTCCAAGAACGTTCATGCCTGGTTTTATACAGGTAGCGGACCGCTCATATTCACACAAAATTTATTATAACATAGACAAGCAAAAAACTCAATATTTATTCAATTTTTTTTTCCTTTTTTATCACTGCGTCATTTCTAATTTCCTTCAATAGTTTCAAATCTGTTTTGCTAAATTTTAAATTATCCAACAACTCAGGTCTCCTCAAATAAGTTCGTTTTAAGGCTTCCTTCCGCCGCCATTTCTCAATTAATGCATGATTACCACTAAGTAATTCTTGTGGAACCTCTTTTCCCATAAATTCTCGGGGACGAGTATATTGGGGATACCCTAAGATACCCTGATAAAAAGAATCTTCTTCAATAGATGCTGAATCTCCTAATACTCCAGGAACCATCCGAGAAATAGAATCCACTAAAACCATCGCTGGAAGTTCTCCACCAGTCAAAACAAAATCTCCTAATGAAATTTCTTCATCGATAAGTTCCTCTCGAATTCTCTCATCTACTCCTTCATAGCGACCACATAAAATGACAATATCATCATGTTTTGCTAATTCAATTGCTTTTGCCTGATTAAAAGGCTGACCTTGAGGAGACATAAAAATTCGGTGTAATGGTCTTTTTGTCTTAGAAGCAATATCCTGAAAAGCACTAAAGACAGGTTCGACCTTCATCACCATCCCAGGCCCGCCTCCAAAGGGATAATCATCTGTAGTTTTATGTTTGTTAGTAGCATAGTCTCGAATATTAATCAAATTGATTTGAATCAAGTTATTTTTCTGTGCACGTTTTAAAATACTTTCTTCGAAGACGCTATGAAACATCTCTGGAAATATGCTCAAAATATGAAATGTAACCATATTAAACCACCTAATCTATAAGCCCTTCAAGGAGATGGACAATCATTTTTTTTCCTTCGACATCTATCTCTTTTACCACATCATGGATAGCTGGAAGTAAAACCTCTTTTTTCCCTTCCGGCGTAGACACATACACTACATAAATGTCATGACTCCCAGTGGTAATGATATCCTCGAGTCGTCCCAAATATTCATCTGTATCAGTATAAACATCCATCCCAATGATTTCATGGAGAAAATAATGTCCTTCTGGTAGATCAATTGCTTCTGAAGCAGGAATTTTTATATAATAATCTTTCAAATCTTGAGCTTGTTTAAGTGTAGATACTTCAACAAATTTGACTATAGCAAGACTCTTGTTGAACCAGACATTCTCCACCTGCATACGTTTAATATCATCTTCTTTTTCTAAAAATACTCTCTCTAATTCTAAAAACCTTTCTGGAAAGTCAGAAAGAATTAGACATTTTACTTCGCCCATTTGATTATGATGTCGGCCAATTTTTCCAATCGCAATCATCTCAGACATTTCTATCCTCTCCTCAAAGGTTGTCATAAATACTAGAAAGACCAGGAATATAAATCCTGATCTTTACAAGCTAACTATTGAATAATTTCTACATTTATTCGTTTATTCACTTTGGTAGCAGCAGCTTTCACTACTGTACGAATTGCTTTGGCAATACGTCCCTGCTTACCAATGACCTTACCCATATCATCATCTGCAACAGATAGATATATGGTTACGCCTCTTTCGTTATCTGTCTCCTTAACCATCACTTCTTCTGGATGGTCTACGAGGGATTTAGCAATCAATTCTACTAATTCTTTCACGGAGATTACACCTCCTACAAGAAGTATCTAATCGTAAAATTACTTCTTTATAATTCCCTGTTTTTTCAAAAGACTTCTAACGGTATCAGAAGGCTGAGCACCAGTAGCCAACCATTTTAATGCTTTTTCTGCGTCAATTTTAACTGTTGAAGGATCGGTATTAGGATTATAATAACCAATTTCCTCAATAAATCTTCCATCACGTGGACATCTAGAATCTGCAACTACCACACGATAAAATGCATTACGCTTTGAACCCATTCTTTTCATACGAATTTTTACTGCCATATCTTTCACCTCCTTATAAAAATTACGCCGCTCTAGAACGCTAATTTTCTATAATCTAAAGTCGTGATAATAACTGCGTTATTATCTCTTAAGTTTAACGACTTCAGAAGGAGATTTGAAATTATTCTATCACCTTCACCCCTCCCTAAAGAGGAGGGGGACTTCGCCTTCTGAAATGTCGTTAAATATGTTTAGAAGAAAGGAGACTTCATCCTTCCGCCTTTTTGCATACCTGTAAGCTGTTTCATCATCTTGCGCATTTGGCTAAACTGTTTTAGTAACCGATTAACTTCTTGAACAGATGTCCCACTTCCCCGAGCGATTCGTCTTCTTCGGCTACCATTAATAATATCTGGATTATTCCGCTCTTTTTTAGTCATAGAGTTGATAATCGCTTCTAAATGATCAAGGGCTTTTTCATCTACCTGTAAATTCTTTAATTGCTTGACTTTACCCATACCAGGCATCATACCCATAAGTTGATCTAAAGGTCCCATCTTCCGTACCTGTTTCAACTGATCAAGAAAATCTTCAAAGGTAAACTGCTGTTTTCTAAGTTTTTCCTCAAGTTCTTGAGCTTTTTTAAGATCAATACTTTCTTGAGCTTTTTCAATCAAACTCAAGACATCACCCATACCCAAAATTCTAGAAGCCATTCTATCAGGATAGAATGGTTCAAGTGCATCCATCTTTTCTCCCATAGCAGCAAACTTAATCGGTTTTCCTGTGACGGAACGGATAGAAAGAGCTGCCCCCCCTCTTGCATCACCGTCAAGTTTAGTTAAAACAACTCCATCGATCCCCAGTGCTTCATCAAAATGTTCAGCTACAGTAACAGCATCCTGACCTGTCATGGAATCTACAACTAATAATATCTCATGAGGTTTAACAGTAGTTTTTATCTTTTTTAACTCTTCCATTAACTCTTCATTAATATGCAATCGTCCTGCGGTATCTATAATAACATAATCCCGATTATTTGATTCAGCAAAACTTAAAGCACCCTTGGCAATATCTACAGGATTAGTCTGATCACCCATTGAAAAAACAGGAAGTTCTAATCTCTCGCCAAGTACCTGAAGTTGTTTAATTGCAGCAGGACGATAAATATCAGCAGCAACCAATAAAGGTTTTCGACCTTGCTTAGCCAGAAGTTTTGCCAGTTTGCCAGTCGTGGTAGTTTTACCAGCGCCCTGCAAACCAACCATCATGACAACAGTAGGTGGCTTAGAAGATACAGCCAATTTACTTTGGGTTCCACCCATCAATTCGGTTAGCTCTTCATTTACAATTTTAATAACTTGCTGACCAGGAGATAAACTTGCCATCACTTCATGACCAACAGCTCGCTCTTGAATCTTTTTAACAAATTTTTTAACAACTTTAAAGTTAACATCTGCTTCTAATAAAGCCATCTTAACTTCTTTTAAAGCAGCCTTTACATCTTTTTCATTCAACTTACCCCTTCCCTTTAATTTAGAGAAGGTTGTCTGAAGTTTTTCAGCTAAACTTTGAAAGACCATCATATCCCTCCTTTGGGCTTTTAAGAAAGCTCGTTGAGCACTTTGATAATCTCTTTATATTTGTCAGATTCACACTCTAAATCTTCAATTAATTCTATAACATGTTGAATCTTTTCTTTTATAATTTCTGTCTTTGCAAGAAGTTGAAGCTTCTCATCATATTCTTTTAATAATTTTTCAGAACGGTGTAAATTATCATAAACTGCCTGACGACTCACATTGCATTTCTCCGCAATCTCGCCCAGTGATAAATCTTGACGGAAATAAAATTCCATAAACTCTATTTGGCGAGAAGTTAACAAATTACCATAAAAATCAAATAATTCGCCCATTTGAATCATTTTTTCTAACAAGAATATCACCCGCAAACTGTCAAGGTTAAATACTTTACAGATGCTATTATATATAACATCAGAGAACTTGTCAAGTATTATTGTAAATTATTACGAAACAAAGTACTTATCGTTCCGATGAGTACAATTACGCCCTTTATCTTTAGCAGCATATAATGATTCATCAGTGGCTTTTAATAAATCATCCATTGTTTCAATCACTGAAAGACTGTTATCAGCAACTCCAAGGCTTATCGTTACTTTACACGATCGATTTGAATGATGAAATTCCTGATTCATCACTAAAACTCGCAATTCTTCAGCAATTTGATACCCTTCATCTGTGCTTAGATTTGGTAGAAGAATCACAAATTCTTCTCCTCCATATCTAGTTAAAAATCCTTTTTCTCCAATAGTTTTCTCAATAATATGAGCTAAATTCTTTAAAACCTGATCCCCCATTAGATGACCATATGTATCATTGATATGCTTAAAATGATCAATGTCTAACATAATCAAAGTTATTAAATTCGGAACTGACTGAGCGAAATGTTTATTTAAATAATTTTGTAGATATTTTCGATTATATACCCGTGTTAAACCATCGATATTTGCCATCTGCTTAACTTGAGCATACAATCTAGCATTTGCTATAGAAATACCCAACTGTTCTCCAACAGACTTCAGTAATTGTGGATTATATTCAGAAAAACTGTTTGGTTTATAATGAGTTAACACTAATACTCCTAAAACTTCGTCTTTATGTTTGATAGGAATATTCATCATTGACCCAAATTCTCCACAATTTATAGAATTTTCAATAGTTAGTTCTCCTGTCATAAAAGTATTGCGAATCTGAGATCCACAAACTCCCATAAAAAAATCTCGAACCATCTCTTCTTCGCAAAAATTAGTCGCTTTAATCTGCAAACCCCTAAAAGTTCCGTCTTCAGTAAGATATATTGCAGCGTATTTAGCTCCACTAATCCCAATAAGAATATCAGGGATTAATTCTAAAAGATCATTAATATTTAGAATCGAAGAAACATAATTACTAATCTGTTGGAGAACAAAAAACTCTGAGTTCACTTGATTTAATTTATCATTTGTCTCTTCTATATTCTTCATTTTGTCATCAATCATTCCTCCAACGTAAGCCGTTAATAACAAACTTATTAAGAAGAATATTAAGTTAACTATAAACTGTACAACTTGCCCCTTCATTCCAAAAAACCAGTAAAATACTCCATAAAGGAGACTCACATGAATAGCATAAACCACAGCTTTTTTTAATCCATAATAGTGAGCAGTTAGTATAGTTGACACATACAGTAGAAATATCACTGGTAATTTCCATGAAGTCAAACTCAAAATTAAAAGAATCAAGAACAGATCAATATATCTGAGACTGTATAAATCTTTTTGATCCGGTTTTCCAAGTAAACGAGCTAATTTAGAATATCTAATCAAAAGCAGTATCAAAATTCCGAATACAATCCAGAAGCGACTTGGTTCAAAGGGCTCTGTCCAATGAGTATATAGTAATATTGCTAAAACATAGAGAATACTACTTACTCGAACTAAAGAACCTTTGTTGTGAATTTTTTTAAATTTTAGCATATTTCCACCTACTTATGTAGTAAATATTACTCTTCTGCAAATAGAGCCTTAACAAACTCTTCGGGTTGGAAATCCTGTAAATCTTCTGCTTTTTCTCCTACACCAATTAACTTGATTGGAATATTTAGATCATCTTTTATAGCAATAACGATTCCACCTTTTGCAGTTCCATCTAGTTTAGTCAATACAATTCCATCAACCTGTACTGCTTCATTGAAAATTCTAGCTTGATTTATCGCATTTTGTCCAGTAGTAGCATCTACTACCAGCAGAACTTGAACATGAGCATCACCTGCTTCTTTTCCAATGACTCGACGAACTTTTTTTAGTTCTTCCATCAAATTTTTCTGTGTATGTAATCTTCCAGCAGTATCTACAACCAATAAATCTACATTCCGAGAACGAGCAGCCTGAACTGCATCGAAAGCAACAGCTCCTGGATCAGCACCCTCAGAATGGGCAATTACATCTATACCAACCCTATTACCCCATACTTTTAATTGATCTACAGCTGCTGCACGAAAAGTATCGCCAGCAGCCAACAAAATTTTCTTATTCTGCTTTTTAAAGCGTTCAGCAATTTTGGCAATAGTAGTCGTTTTTCCAGCTCCATTAACTCCGACCATTATAATAATATTAAGTCCAGAATATAATTCTAAAGGAGAAGAATCTCCTAAAAGATTGCTGATCTCTTCTCTAAAAACTTCTCTCAGTTCAGATGGTTCTTTAAGCCGTCTCTCATCCACTATCTCTTCTAAACGTTCGACGAGTCTCATTGTCGTCTTAACTCCAACATCTGCTCGGATTAAAATTTCTTCTAATTCTTCAAAAAAATTATCATCTATGGCTTTTCCTGTAAATAGATTCTCTACCTGTCCTATAAAACCCTTCCTCGTTTTGGATAAACCTTCTTTTAATCTTTGAAAAAAACCAACTTTCGGTTTAATTTCAGGATTTGTTTCTTCCTCCTTTTTTACATCTACATGTAATTCTTCCTTTGCCTCCAAACCATGCTGCTCTTCATTCTCCTTTTTTCTCCCAAAAATTTTCTTTAACATTTTAATCCTCCCCATTAACTTTATGTTTCAAAACATTAATTTTTACTGAATTTCAATAGGTTTGCAAAGATCTGTATACTCCTGAACAATAGCAAAGCGTTTTTTTCGAATTTCAGCTTCTTCATCTGGTGTTGAAGCCAGGAAAAATTTTTGTCCCACATCTTCATATTCTTCTGCTAACTCTGCTACCTTTGGATCTAATTCTATTACTGTCGCTCCCTTTACTACACCATGCTGATCATGACCGATTGCAATAATTGGCCTTCCCCAAGTTCCAGGGCCAGCCATAGCGTCCCCCATATGCATAACGCCTGTCCCACCTGGATGGGTATGAACAATCACCACATTTCTGGGTATATCCTCAGTATAAACTTCCCTTAACGATTTAGCACTAATATCTTGATAACTAGAAGCTAATAATCTAGAGGGAACATACCCCATACCACCCATAACAATTTCACCTGCCTGAGTAACATGCCCATTTTCATCTACCATTCCCATAGCCGCCACTTCTCGCCCCTGCTCAATAGTAGAAGATTTTTTAACTAAAGCATCAGAAAAAGCCTCATCAATTGAATTAACTGTATACCGCTCTAACTTCCACTCCCTAGGGGATATCTTAAACTCCGTTTCTTCCACATCTACCATCGAAAGTTCCTCGGAGATATCAAGATAATCTAATCGAAGTTCGGCTGATGCTTTCATCAATTGTCGTTCTTCTTCCATACTTTTAGCAGTTAAAATATTCAACTGAACCTCTTCAGAACGGCTAGCAAGATCATATAAATGAGAATCTGGATATAAAACACCTATTCCAACTAACTCTTCATTTTTAATTCCAATATTGATCACTGGAACATGAAAAAGGTTAATAGCCCCTGTGCTCACAATGATACCTGTTTTACCAGGATCAGTTGATATAATGGTAATATTATCCGGAAGCTGATTGATTGCCTCTAACAAAGATCTTCCTTCCATATCAACCAACTCACCTAAGAGTTGCCTAAAAGGAAGCCCAGAAATTCCACCATCAATAATCTTGGAACAAGATGTTACATACCCCTCGTCATTGATTAAAGCAATCCCACCCGCACCACGTCCCTGGCCTAATTCATTACTGCGTTCTACCAACCGGTCAACTACCGTTTTGGCGATACCACGTATTTTCATTTGTCTCCTCCTCCGATGTCTAGTATATTTAATGATTAGCCCACAAAAAGTAGTCGCATAAGAGCTCACATACTATATATAGTACCGAATTAGGCAGTTTCAGTACTATATATAGTATGTGGATACGACTAAAATACTTTTTGTGGACGAATCATTTTCTATAGATAGTTTCTCACTGGTTTGAAGTAAATATGCAGTTAGCTAACTTTTTCGGAGAATTTATAAGAGATCAGCTTGGAAACACCTGATTCTTCCATCGTCACTCCATATAAAACATCAGCTTCCGCCATTGTACGACTGCGATGCGTAATAATTACAAACTGAGATACTGAGCTAAATTCCCGTAAAAAATTGCAAAAACGTTCCACATTTGCTTCGTCCAAAGGTGCATCAATCTCATCAAGAATATAAAAAGGACTTGGTTTGACTTTTAAAAAAGCAAAAATCAAAGCTAAAGCAGTTAAGGCTTTTTCGCCACCAGACATTAGAGAAAGTTTTTGCAATTTTTTACCTGGAGGTTGGGCATTAATCTCAATTCCTGTCTCCAATAAATTTTCAGGATCAGAAAGTATTAGTTCAGCAGAACCACCACCAAAAAGTTTAGTGAAAACTTCCTTGAACTCCACTTTAACCAAATCATAGGTTTTTGTAAAACGTTCTTTAATAGTCTCATCTAATTCAGCAATCATTCCTAGCAAAGATTCTTTTGCTTTATTTAGATCATCTAATTGTTCTTTCAAAAAAGTTAAGCGCTTTGTTAAAGTTTCATACTCTTCCTCAGCAGCTAAATTCACAGCGCCAAGAACACGAAGTCTCCATTTTAAACTACGAATCCGTTTCTGAACCCCTTCCAAATCTTCTACAATTTCAAAATCTCCAATGTAATGATCAAGATCAATGCCATGATCTTCTTTCAGTTTTTCTTTAGTCATCTCTAACTTTGAAGTAAGCTCAGCAATTTTTACTTCATATTGATTCACTTCTTTTGTTAGTTCACTCACCCGGCGATGAAACTTTCGAGCACGTGTGTCTTCTTTTCTAAAGGCGCCAGACAAATCTTTTTCTTCTTGCTTTAACCTTGCAACCTCTTCCCTCGCCTTCTCTTCATCATGGTGAATATGTATTTTATCTACTTCAATAGCCTTAATCTGATCCGTATACTCTAACTTATTCAACTCTAATTCTTGCCATTCATCTTCTAAACTTTGAATTTTAATAATATTCTCTTCTCTTTGCAGAACAATCTGTTCAATGCGCGCTTGGTAATTTTTCTCCTGTTCATCTAAAGAAGCTAATTTAATCCGTTTTTCTGTCCTTTCCACTTGAATAATATTCTTTTCTTCTATAAGCTGATTGTTTTTCAATTCTAAAGCTTTTAACTCAGCTTCTTTTTGAGAGTTTTCAGCACTAAAAAAATCTAGTTCCTTTTGAAGTCGTTGAATTTCACGATCTAAGCTACCCAATCGTTCATGGTTAGCTTCAAACTCATGATCTACATTGCTCAGTGAATCAACTTGTTCAGTAGTATCTTTTTGTAATTGTTGCTGGTCTTTAAATAAACTAGCTCTATTCAGCTCTAACTGATGAATCTTACTTTGCCAACTTTCTAATTTTTGTGCCTGTTCTTCGACTTGTGTCTTCACATTCTTACCTTGTTGTGAAAGTTTTAGAAGTTCTTCATTTAAACCATTTACCTGGATAGATAATTCATCAATCTCCCTATTTCTACCTAATAAATTATGATTATGAGACTGACTGCTTCCCCCGCTGACAGCACCTCCAGGATTTATATTATCACCATCTAAGGTAACAATTCGTAATTTTTGTTCTCCTGCTCTAGAAATCTTTAATGCCGCATCCATATCCTTGGCAATAATAATTCTACCAAGCAAATTATTTACAACTGGAGTAAGATGAGGATCCGTTTTGACAAAATTAGCAGCAACCCCTAAATACCCATCAATTTTCTTGAGAACTAATGATTCGGTCATACGATTACCACGAACCATATCCAGAGGTAAGAAAGTAGCCCTTCCTCCCCTCGTTTTTTTCAGATAATCAATGGCTTCTTTTGCATTTTTTCCAGTATTTACAACAATATTCTGTAGCCCACCTCCTAAAGCTGCAGCAATAGCTTTTTCTTTATTTTGATCTACATGTAAAAGTTCTGCTACAACTCCAACAATCCCGACAAGCTTATTACGAGCTCGTAAAACATTCTTTACTCCCCCATAATAACCTTCTAAAGAGTTTTCCAGATCTTTTAACACTTTTAATCTCGATTTAACTCTATGAAACTCCTCTCTAAGAGAAGTATATTTATCTTGCAATTGATGTAAATCTTTTTGATCTTCAACCTGACGTTTGCTAAGATAATTATGATCTCTTTTTACTGAGACCAATTCATCATTTACTTTTTTTAATTCCTGCTCAACCGTGTGTAGTTGAGTTATAGCTTCGTCTAAACTGCGATCTTTATGAGTACGTGATCTGATCAATTCCTCAATTTTCTGATTCAACAGCTTTTCTTCATCCTGATATCGATTCAATTGAGTATTCAATTCACTCCGCTGTTTTAAAAATTCCATTAAATCAGACTTCAAAATTTCTATCTTTTCTATATCAATTTGAATTTCATCGGCTAATTCATCCATCTTTTGCTTATCTTCATCAATAGATTGATTTAATTCTTTTCGTAAAGAGGAAAGATCAATCAAGGATGTATTATTCTGAACTTTTTCCTCGTCATATCTTGTATTTCCACTTTCTCGTTCTTTAATCTCAACCTGGATACGCTGTTGTTGATTTATCAGGCTATTTTGTTTCTCTAGAATCATAGCCAGACGATTTTCCATGCTTTCCCGAGAGGCCTTTAATTCGAAATATTGGTTTTGTTTATTATTGAAAAGTTCATTAATTTGATCTAACTCATTTTGTAATTGCTCTACTTTGGCATCAAAAGAATTAACAAGTTCCTCACGTTCATGAAGGTTTTTTGCTAAGCGATCTCTATCACCAATATAAGTATTCAGCTCTTTATCATAAAAAGTCGACTGAGTTAAAAGCATGGATTCTTCTAATTCACTAAGCTCAGATGAATATTCTTTATGTTTTCGAGCGTTTTCTGCTTGTTTTTTCAAAGGTTCAGCCTGTCTTTCTAATTCAGAGACAATATCTTGAACTCTTGCTAAATTAAGCTCAGTTCCTTCAAATTTTTTCATAGCTTCATTTTTTTTTGTCTTATATTTGATAATTCCAGCCGCTTCTTCAAAAAGAACTCGGCGGTCTGTTGGTTTGCTACTTAAAATAGTTTCCACTTTTCCTTGTCCGATAATAGAATATGCTTCTTTACCAATTCCTGTATCCATAATCAGTTCTTCAATATCTTTCAAACGACAAACTGAATTATTAAGTAAATAGTCACTTCCACCTTTTCGACTTACTCTTCTACCAATTGAAACTTCGGAATATTCTATAGGTAAATGGCCATCACTATTATCCAATACCAGCTGAATTTTAGCAAATTCCATCTGCTTACGCTTATCGCTTCCCGAAAAAATAATATCTTCCATTTTGCTGCCTCGCAAACTCTTTGCACTCTGTTCACCTAAGACCCAGCGGATGGCGTCAACTATATTACTCTTTCCACTTCCATTCGGTCCAACAATTGCTGTAATGCTTGGCTCAAAGTGAATTTTTGTTGCTTCAGCAAAAGATTTAAATCCATGTACTTCTACCCTTTTCAAATACAAAGCCATCCCTCCGATTCATATTTACCCATCTATACATTTTACCACATAGTGAAAGAAAAGTGAACGAAAAAAAGACCTATCCCATAAAAATAAAGGATAGGCCTTATCTCACATACGTTTATGCTAAATTTTTAAATCTTATCTTGGCTCAACAATGAATTTAATCGCTGTCCTTTCTTCACCTTCAATTATTACTTCTGCAAAGGCAGGAATTGTAATCAAATTAATTCCATTAGGTGCAACAAACCCTCTCGCGATAGCTATCGCCTTAATCGATTGATTAACTGCTCCTGCTCCAATTGCCTGTAGTTCTGCAGTCCCTTGTTCCCGTAAAACAGCTGCCAAAGCACCAGCTACAGATTTAGGTTCTGATTTGGATGATACCTTCAATACTTCCATGCTCTTCTCCTCCTTTGAAATGTATGTAGTATGCTAAAAATGTATAATAACTTATAAAAGATCGCCCTATAGTAACTGTTTTTTAAAAAATAATTGCTAAGCTAATAATATATATTCTCTAAATTTAAGAAAATTCCTTCTTTTAAATATCTGAATTTTCTTAATTACGTATATTTTTATCTATTTTCTTTAAAATTTTTACTTCTTTTGTCGTTAAATGTCTATAATTTCCACTTTTTAATTTTTCTAATGTCAATGGACCCATACTTACTCGAGTTAACTTCAAAACAGGATATCTTACAGCATCCATCATTCTTCTCACCTGTCGATTTCGTCCTTCTTGTATAGTTATCTTTATGATAGAAAAATTTCTTTTAGCACTAATTAATTCTACATACGCTGGAGCAGTCATTCCATCTTCCAATTCTACACCCACTTGTAGATTCCGAATAGCCTTTGCACTTATATTCCCTTTTACTTTAACCTTATAAACCTTGTCTATCATATGACTTGGGTGAGTCAAAGCATAAGTTAAAGAACCATCATTTGTCAAAAATAGTAGACCCTCTGTATCTGAGTCTAATCTTCCTACTGGATGAATACGCTGGGGAATATCTTTGATTAGATCAAGAACAATTAAACGATCAAAAGGATCATCCATGGTTGTGATATAACCAATTGGTTTATTTAACATAATATAAACCATCTTCTCACGAGAGATAAGTTCTCCATTCACTTCAATATTATCTTTTTTAGGATCAACTTTAAAACCTAATTCAGTAATTACTTTACCATTTACTTTCACTTTACCTTCCACAATAAGTTCTTCTGATCTTCGCCTAGAAGCAATACCTGCCTGTGCCATCACTTTTTGTAATCTTTCCATTTTTAATACACCTCTCTTTTTACATTCAATACTTTCATCAACTCTTTTTCTGCTTCACTAATAGTCAGGGGAATATCAACCATAATTCCTCCCTTTTGTAGACGGGAGAATAGTTCTACCAAAATTGGTGGTCTTAAAGAAACCTGATTTAAAAACTCACGTTCCCGTAACACATCCTGAACATTTCCATAACGAATGATTTTTCCAGAATGAAGAATATAAATTTTGTCAACAATTTCTGATAAAAGATTAATGTCATGACTTGTCAAAAGTAAAGCTGTACCATAACTATGGTTGATCTCATTCATCAGATTAATCATTTCATCTTTTGATTCGGGATCAAGTCCATTAAATGGTTCATCCAATATTAATAATTCGGGTTTTAATACCATTGCTCCTGCTAAAGCTACTTTTTTTTTCTGACCTCCACTAAGATAATGAGGAATCTTGTCTAAAAGATGGCTAATACCCAACCTATTACTTACTTCATTGACCATTTGATATATCTCATCTTTAGTATATCCATAATTACGGGGAGTAAAAGCAATATCATCATAAACCGTCGGCCCAATAATCTGTTCATCAACATTCTGAAAAACCATTCCGATCTTTTTTACTACTTCTCGCTGTTCTTTGCTAGGCTGGTGTCCAAAGACAGTTACTTCTCCTTCTAATGGTTTTAATAGACCAAGGATATGTTTGAGAAGGGTTGTCTTTCCAGCGCCATTAGGACCAAGAATTGCAATTCGTTCCTTCTGATGCACCAAAAACTCTAAACCACAAACTGAAACCTCTGTTTTGTCTGGATAAATATGTTTTATACAATGAACATGAACAATCTCTTTCATAATATCACCACCAATACGATTACTATTATACCAGTTATGATCAGTAGAAGATCTCTCCAATGAAAATAAACTTCTTGTGAACTTCCCAGATGTCCAGTATAGCCCCGGATTATCATAATTTGGTACATCCTTTCACTCAAATCAAATGCATGAATGAAAAGAACCCCTAAAACTCCAGCCAGATTTTTTAAATTTCCAAGGACTCGAATAGGACTACGCCCACCCCTTAGTTTTTGTATTGTTAATAAATTTTGAATTTGACTGATTAAGATAAAAAAGATTCTATAAGTAAAAAACATCCCCTCTACCAAAACTCCCGGCAAAAAACGATATAACAAACCAAATATTTGTGGATATGGGGTAGTAAATATTAGTAGGAGTAAAGATAAAGCTGCTGTTACAGCTTTTAAAATCACAACACTGCAAGTTGTTACTGAAGACAATTTAAAAATAACAAAAGGTAAACTAAAAGAAGCTGGATAGATAGCATAATGACCAAATTTTATCAGAGAAATATTTGCTAAACGATAACCAATGAGTAAAACCATTACCAACATGATGAGTTGAATTGGTTGATCAGCTAATATAATTGAAACTATCAAAGATAAAGTAAGCAAAAATTTGGAGGCAGCAGAGCTCTGATGCAACATGCTGTCTCCTTTATTGGCTATTAGATCAATATAGCTAAGATTCATACCAACACTTCCTTAAGATTCAATTTGAAAGAACTATCTTTTGAGCAAATCTGGTCTAACCTTACTAAAAAATCGAACTATAAAAATCGTAACTATAACCTCCATAAAGATTCCAATAAGAATAATTGCCATGAGACCAACAAGACCTGAAATTCCTAAAATCGATACTTCTTCAAGGTAAGTGTTCAAATTTGATTCAGTTTGAACAACTTCTAAATCATGAGTTTCATGATTTTCATCTCCATGATTATGTGGAAGGGCAAACTCCCAACCTATTTGCGATGCACCGACTATGACCACCATAAATGATGTTGAAATAAGTAATGCTACCATCACTGCAATTCCTGCAGAAAGTATATCTTTTAAATACACTTTCTTTTTCAAAATATTAAAAACTCCCCAACCTACAAAAATTTCCAGACCCAAAACCAAACAATTAAGCCCAACAACTGTAATCCCACCATGACCCATAAAACTCAAAAAAGTATTTACAATAAAAACAGCGATAAATCCTAACCAAGGTCCAGCAAGAATTCCAGCTAATATTGTCAAATTTATATGTATAGGTAATCCCCCCACTGGAATAGACATAGTAATCAGCATTAAAGCACTAATCACTCCGAGAAAGGGAATACTTTTGCGGATATCTTCATTTTCTACTTTACGAATTGCAACTACCAAAATCACTGCTGTAATTAAATATCCAATCACCCACCAACTAATTGGTAAAACTCCATCAGGTATATGAATATGACTCATTTTTAATGACCTCCCTTAGATAGATAAAGTCGAAATAATAACGAAGTTATTATTTCTTAAGTTTAACAACTTCTATCCCCACCTATAGATGAGGGGAACTCGCCTTCTGAAATGTCGTTAAATGTATGATAGCCTTTTTTTGCTAATTTTATACTATCGTTTGAACACAAATAAAATGATGACAAAAAAGCCACATCCAAAATTTCCCTGAGCTTTATTTGCCATCATTTTATTTTTACTTTATTTGGTTAATAATATCATCTGCTAGATAAAAGTTTTAAACATTGATGATATCCACCGCCAAAATCGATCAACCAATGACTTTTTCGTTACCTCATCTTTGGCAATCAAATCAACCTGGCCCATTTCTTCTCCGTTAACCTCTATTTTCATTATTCCTACTTTTTGTCCTGCAAGTATTGGTAGTTCAAGATCCTTATATGGTTCAATCGTTCTAGTTGCTGTAGATTCCTCTCCTTTAGGAATTGTGACTCTGAATTCCCGCGCTGCGATGAATTCTAATAGCTTCTCTTGACTCTCAGGAACTTCAATTGCATGAACAGCCTGACCTTTTTTGATTAAGGTTATATTTATAAACTGATCCAGACCATAATCCAGTAGTTTAATCGAATCCTGCCAGAGTTGATCAGCATGAAGAACTACAGCTATGACACTTCTTCCATTTCTAGAACCTGCTGAAATAAGACAACGTCCTGCTGCCCTCGTATAACCTGTCTTCCCACCATCACAGTCTTGATAATTCCAAAGAAGTTTATTATGATTGCGCAATCCTCTGTCCCATTCATTCCCCGAAATCGTCTTATATTTGGTCTCATTTAATTTACGAAAAAGTTCATCTTGCATTCCATATCGCATAATCATTGCAAGGTCAAAAGCTGTGGTCAAATGGTTAACATCTGGCAAACCATTTGGATTACAGAAAGTTGTATTTATTGCTCCTATCTCTCTAGCTTTTCGAGTCATCAATTCAGCAAACTTTTCCACACTCCCACCTATATGCTCAGCAACTGCTACAGAAGCATCATTTCCTGAACTTAACATGACACCATATAGAAGTTCTTCTAAGGTCAATACTTCACCTGACCTTAGATATATCGAAGATCCTTCTTGACTTGCTGCTCGTAAACTTACTTTAACTTTTGCATCTAATTTACCTAATTCAATTCCCAAAATTGTTGTCATGATTTTGGTAATACTTGCTGGTGGACGACGCTGATGAATATTTTTTCCATATAAAACTTTCCCTGTTTCAGCATCGATAACAATAGCAGCATCAGCAGTAACATAGATCGAAGCAGTAGCGTATCTTGCAAAAAAACTTAGGATGAAACATAACAAAAGGGTTATGATAACCCGCATCAATCCTCTGTTCATGGATTTCACTCCCATTTACCCTAATCATAATAACAGTATTTACAATATAAAAAAATCTATTCACAATTTAGGTTTTTCTTAAAATAAAAAGCTCAGGAAATCTTTCCTGAGCTTAATGACTCTTATCTTCTTTTTTTACATTTTTCATAATTTCCTTAATTTCCTGCATCATCTCAGGAGCAATATTAATCAATCGCTCTAGAACTGCATTATTAGAAACTGGTAATAGTCGTACTTGATCTTTTCCTACCACCAAAAAAGCCACTGGATTTAAGCTAACACCTGCACCACTCCCACCACCAAATGGAGAGCCTTTAACTTCCTTACCATTGGAATCTTTAGAATTTCCATTGGTTTTTAAAATAAACTCACTTCCACCAGCAGCAAAACCAAAACTTACTCTTGATATAGGAATTATTACTTCTCCATTGGGAGTTTCAACTGGATCCCCAACAATTGTGTTTACATCCACCATTCCCTTAATATTTTCTAATGCTGAGCTCATTAATGTTTCAATTGGATGATCGGCCATCTATTCTTAGCCCTCCTTTTATACTCTTTTACGAGTATCCTTAACCCTGTAATCATAAGTTTACCAATTCGCACACTAAATATACTTTCAAATTGAATATCCACTCCAGCTGTTTCATAGTGTGGAATAACTTTGAGATCAGGAGTAGTTTTAATATCTGAAAAAATAGATAATATCTCCACAAAAAATAATTTACCAGCCCAAATCAACCCATTAGACATCCCTGTAATAGATGCATCAGAAAAACCAAAATGAGTGTACCAGATTAATTTTCTGCATTCACCTTTGATACTCATGATTAACATAACAACAACACGATAAATTGTTGCATTACTAAGCCATAATTCGTTTTGATCCTGATCTTCTTTGCGAAATGATTTCAACATCTCAGTCATTGCATCAAACTGATCAGTTATTTTCAAAAAAAATTTCAGTTTTTTAAGTAAATCTTTAAGATTTATAGAATGAACCCCATATTCGTTTATGACCTCTTCTTTCTTTTTACCCTTTGCGCCAGAAACTTCTGCTTCTATCTCCATGATTGGACCCAAAATCCAATTACGTATTTTGATTGCTGATATCTCGAAACGATAAAAAAGCAGCCCAAAAAATGCATCTACCTTGATCTCTAACTTATCATCCCAATTATAACGATAATAATTGAAATAAACCTTTACAGGTAAAAGGAGTATCAAAAACGCTATAAAAATCAAAATCAAAAATACCCAAGCCATAAATACTCCTCCAGTGATAGCATTCATCTGCTAAACTAATTGGAAACAATTACTCTAACGTTTATTTTACCACCACTGGCAAAGTTTATACCTTCAAATCTTTATCTCTAAAATCAACCACCACTCAACTAACCCAACAACGAAGCCGCTTCCTCCCACTTAAGCATTAACTCTTTAATTTTACCCTCCATCACTTGATTATCTTGATTTAATTTATTCAAATATTCCAGTTTCCCGAGATTTTCCGGTATAATCATAAGTCTCTGATTTTCCTCTATCTTTGTTTCAAGAGTAGCTATCTCTTCTTCAAGAGACTCTACTTCTCTTTGAAGCTGTTTTTGTATCATCTTCTGTTCTTTTTCCTGAGCTCTTTGAAATTGAGAGTGATTATGCTTTTTTTGTTCACTCTTTATGGCTGTTTTTGCCAACATTTTTTGTTTTTTTATCTCTGCTTTTTTTAATAATTTTTGTTGATACTTATCATAATTTCCCGGGTAATAAACCAATTGCTGATCTTCAATCGCATAGATCTCATCAACAACCCGATTTAAAAAATAACGGTCATGAGAAACAACCAGTAATGTTCCATCAAAATTTTTAAGTGATTCTTCGAATATTTCAATTGATGGAAGATCAAGGTGGTTAGTCGGTTCATCCAGAATCAGGAAATTAACCTGGCTATGAACCATCTTCAGCATTATAAACCGACTTCGTTCTCCACCACTTAAATCTTTTACTAGCTTAAATACCTCTTCTCCTACAAATCCGTAATGAGCCAGAATTCCGCGGACTTTTGACTCTGGCATTGGACCTACCGTATTACGCAAAGATTCCAAGAGAGTCAATTCCCCATCTTCAAATTTCTGATGTTGATCTAAATAGCCAATCTTCACATTAGCACCAACTTTTATTCCACCGTGATTAGGTTTATTCTCGCCCAGCATTAATTTCAGTAAAGTCGTCTTGCCTGAACCATTCGGGCCAATTAAACCTAGTCTCTGCCCATAAAAAAATTTTAAATCTGTTGATTTAAGAAGGGTTTTTTGATCAAAACTTTTTTGCACTCCCTCCATTACCAATACTTCTTTTCCACTCCGACCGCCCTCAAACTGAAGTTGGAATTTTAGCTCATCCATAGTAGGACGGTCTAACTTCTCTATTTTCTCAATCTGTTTTTCGATATTGGCTGCTTGCTTATGCAATTTTTCATTATCACCGATTCTGGCCCAGTTACGAATACGTTTAGCTGCCTCCTCTTTGTGCCGAATCACCTTTTGTTGATTCTCATACTTTTTTAAGGCAAGTTCATAACGTAACTTCCGCTCTTCTAAATAGTAGGAATAGTTTCCAGGATACTCTTCCTCTCCTCCATCTTTTATTTCAATTATTCTCTTGACCGTTTTATCAAGAAAATATCGATCATGGGAGATGATTAAAGCAATTCCATTAAATTTGTTAAGATATCCTTCCAACCAGTCGATAGCAGACAAATCCAAATGGTTAGTTGGTTCATCCAAAAGCATAATTTCTGGTTCAGAAAGAAGAAGAACAGCTAATTCTAATCGCGCCATCTCACCACCACTCAAATGAGTTATCTTGGTTTTAAAAGAAATAGTGAATCCCAAGCCTTGGGTGATCTGTTTCATCCTACTTTCATAGATATATCCTCCCTGTTCTTCAAATTCTGCAGAAAGTTGACCATACTCCTCCATATATCGATTGATATCTGCTTCTGTACATTGATTAGCCTGAGTCATGTGACCTTCTAATTCACGCATCCTGACTTCCATCTTCTTTAAATGGGCTGCCCCTTTCCAGAGCCTTTCCATAACTGTTTCATCTTGATTTCGTTTTGGAATTTGGGTCAAATACCCTATCCGTACATTTCTTCCAATCGCTATCGTTCCCTGATCAGGAACTTCTATTCCAGTAATCAACTTAAAGATTGTCGATTTACCAGAACCATTTGCTCCGATTAATCCTACCCGTTCACCGGGATAAAGTACCATCGAAAAATCCTCTAAGACCGATTCTAAACCAAAATTTTTCTTAATATGAGACAATGTAATCATAACAATTTCCTCCTTCGCAAATAAAAAACCGCAGACAATTTGCCTACGGTCAGTTTTTTTGGATAAAATAAAAACCATGGCAATAGGTGATCAACCTAAACCATGGTGGTATTTTTGATAAATTTTAAGTACTAAAAAATTATCTTACCCCCCATAATCTGGTTGAATCGTATTATTGAATTTTGGACGCACGAACCCCTTGGGGGAAAGGGAAATTGCTGTTTTAGAATAAAAATTGTACGCACCATTGCAGAACATATTCAACCCTCCTATAGTTTCAGATACATCTCACTTCATTTTACCATAATTTTCGGAAAACTGTCAAGGTAAGAACTAGATTTATAATACCAGGTTTGACTTTTCTAAATTTGGTAAGTTTTTTAACATCCCAAAACTACTCCCCTTTGGTCTGAGTCCTCTTCACTACCATTAATTACAATATTGCCGTTAGGCACGAATCACATTGAATATAAAATTGAAATCCTTTGTCAAACATACAAAAACTGCATCCATGTATCACGGTGCAGATTTTGATTATGTTCCTTTATTTGATTAAAAAAAATCACATAACTAGATCGACATATCTTCTACTGGAGAATTAATTTTTTGCATTAACTCTTGCAAAATTACCAAAACAATTACATTCATTAATGTCCCAGGAATTGCAACTCCTATAAATAAAGTTAATCCAGATGTGGGTAATCCAACCAAAATTGAAGCTGTTAATAGAAAGATACTTGCACTAAGTAATGATCCAATTATTCCTACTAACACTACAATAATTTTTTTAATTATCTTAACTCTACTTACCAAAAAATACATAGCTAATCCAGATATCAATTTGTCTATTAAATTTGGTATTTGCCCTCCTGGAAATCCAGTTGTTAAAGCAGTAATAATCCCAACTCCCAATGATGTTAACAAGACAAGTTTAAAGTCTCTCTTATTTAGAACCACTAAAAAAAGCATTACCAAAGTAAAATCAGGTTTCATTCCAAAAAGTATTGGAGGACATACCGTATGAAGAACAAATCCCAATCCAACCATAACAGACGCCTGAACAAAATCTTTTAAGTTCATTTTTTCACTCCTTACGATCTATGAAAATTTAAATGTGAAACGCATTTGACTTTCCCATTGACAATCCAATCAATGATATATGCTCCATTCTCAAGTTTGCAGTTACTAGTGTCCGTTAAATGATGTTTTCTCTCAAAAACAATAGATTCTAAAGATCCTATATGCACTTCGCCCCCTTCATATATCCTAACTCTTGGTTTATTGCCTTTTCCAGGCATAGTTAATCTATACTGTAGATATGCTGAAAAATCTTTCAAGGCTTTATTTTCCAAAGTAATTTTAAAAACAATTACTTCATTAAGTTGAATATCAAAACCATTCACAGCTTCTACTTTCATGTCAATGCATTCTGCAATCTCATATCCAAAAACATGTTGAACTTTTCCGAAATCCTTTTTCCGAAGCCATCGTAAACCATGCTTAATAACCCACTCTACCGTAGATAAATCTTTCTCCTTCCACATGGAACACCAATTTATTGCAATCTCTTGATTGTCTTTTGATATATCATTAATACTATTCGCCACCGCTTTATTAACATATTTTGATGGATCATCAATCAGATAATCAATAATTGAAAAGATTTTTTCAGGATCTTCTCGTAAGAATGGGATGAAAGGAACCCATACTCCCCTCGGACGAGTTGCTTCAACACACGCCCTTCTGACATTTTCTCTGGAATCATATTTCAACCTCTCCAACTCACTTATAAAAGAAGGTCCATTTTGCAATAGAAGTTGTCTCATCGCTCCCTGAGCATTTTCCCGTGGCCCTGTTGCAGGATCATCAGCGATTTCTATTAACCGCTCTAAACATTTGATAGGCTCACCACCCAAGGTGAAAACAAACATATCTGGAACTCTACAACGAATTCGATGATTATTCGATTTAGCAAAATACTCTGTCAATTCTAGTTGAGTACTACTATCTACACCCAAGCTTAACACATTTTCTGTAACATTTTTAGCTTGTTCAGTTAATGTTAGTTCATAAAAACCTTCTTCTATCATTGACTTGATTCTTTCTTCAACTATATTTTTTTGAAATCCAAAATCAAGTAAATGCTTTTTTACTCCCTCTAAATAACCATCCTTTGGATCAGACTTTGGAACCCCTAGACTCTTTTTTCGTTCTTTAATGATCTTCATTTTAATCCTCCATTACAAACCTTTATTTGCCTTTATACTATTAAGTAGCATATTGGTATAAGGACCAGAATTACAGGTGAATTTTCCATACTTTTCTTTTAATTCTGAAATTGGTACAACACAATATTAAAACCATATTTTCCAAAAAACAGCTTACCCTCATTAATGACAAAATCACACCTAGCAAAAAGTTTTGCAAGACACAAGTTTTTATCTACATCGCCAGCTAATAAATAATTCCTCTCTTCCTGTTTGTATCCTAAATATTTCAACATTTCATTAATGTTGTTCTTAAAAAACCTCTTTGAAATCGAAAATATTAGCTGCATTAACTTAGATATTCTTCGATCTATATCCTGCATTATATACTTATCAAAAATAAATGGATAATAAAGTGGTATGGCTTCTTTATAAATAGGTGAAGAAGATTTGAATTTAGTCTCAAACTGTTCTAAATTCAACTTAGCCATAGTGGGATACTTTAGAATAATTTGATCAAAAAGCGGCATTTTTTGAATCCTCAACTCTAAACTCTCCCCTCTAAGCTTTTTCGACATAACCTTCCTGCTTAATATATTTCTTAAACATTATTGAACACATAACCGGGCCAGCAAACATAATACACCCAAGTAATATCCCTAAATGATCATAACTAAGACTCTTTAAAATAACAATATAAGAAACTGTTCCTAATAAAAATACTAACTGACCCATAGTCATATAAAATGAACTCATTCTTCCAACTAATTTTTCTTCTGCGAAAGTAATAATACTTGTATCCAGAGTAACCTCTGCTGTAATCATTGTTATATCATGCAAAAGAACACAAAGAAGGAACAAGTAGATATTATTTGATAAGAACATACATGTGAAAATAATAGCATTTAGCCCATTTACTATAATATTCAAGTATGGAAAACTAGCTACATTTAGTTCAATCTTTTTTAAATATCTCTTGATTGCAAACCCACCTAATACACATCCAACACCACCAGCAGTATAAGCTAACCCTAGCCAAAACTCTGATTTCAAAAGTTTATCAAGAACTAACAACGAAAAGACTACATTCCCTATACCATATACAAACTGCCGAAAGGAAAAGATAGTTATAATATTTTTTATTATTGGGGTATTCTTTACTACAACCATTCCTTCTTTGACATCATCCCACATGTTCTTAACTACCTGTCCTAAACTCTTAGATGAATGATCTGATTCCATAACATCAAGTTTCATTGATAAAATAATCAGAGCAGACACGAAAAATGTACACGCATCAAAAATAAATAGAACCTTTGCTCCAAACAATTCAAAAAAATAACCTCCAATACCTGTTGCGATCAGCATTGTTGCGTACCTAATAATTGTTAATTCTGAAGTTGCTTTCGCATAGTCTTTTTTATCCTTAAATAATGTTGGGATTATAGCCATTCTAGTGGGATCAAACATAGCAATAGAGGCATTCATTATAAAATAGAATACATAAATCACAATTATCGAACTATTAGTATTAAATGCTAACAATCCGACTGCTATGCAAGATATTATCTCTGAAATAGCCATTATTTTTTGTTTATTAAATCGGTCTACAAAAAAAGCAGATGAAAAACTAAAAATGATTTTGGGTAAAAACTTTACAATAAAAGCCATACCAAGTGCTAATTCACTACCGGTTTTTCTATAGACTAAAGAAATTATTGCAATTAAATTAAACCAACTCCCAATGCTATTATAAGCTTCCTATAATTTTTCACTATTTCTCTCCTCCTAAGAAATTTTAATTTCTATTTTTTCCTTAATTAAATTTCTTATATACTCCATTTGATCATAACTTTTACCTATATAAAGAATCTGACCTATTCTTTCTAGGCGATGTGGGAAACACTCAAGAATATCTCCTGCTTTTTTATTAAATTGAATAGAAATAATTTCTTCTAACTCCTTGAGATCATTATTTATTGAAATTTCTTCTATCTTTCCTTCTGGATAACTCATATGAATAGATGGCAATCTATGTCCTATTTCTACAAAGTACGGTTCTCCCGTTGTAAACTTATCAGTTATACAAAAAGGGATAAACGCACCCTGATTAACAAACCCTTCAACACTAATTTCTGTGCCTGCTATATATTCTTCAACCAATAATTCTTGCTTGTTCTGTAGAAATCTATGTGATTTATAGTACTTTTCAACTATATTCAAATCTTTGGACGTCTTTACTTTAAACACTCCTACACTTCCCACCATATCTAATGGCTTTACAATCATTGGTCTTTGTTCCTCATCATCTATATACTTTTTTACTTCAATAATTCCCCGACATTTATTATATCTTATATTTGGTAACCCTGCTTGATCTAAGGTAACTCTAGTCAAATACTTATCACGAGTTCTCTGAACTGCTATCATTGAATTTCCAGTTAAATTTGCTAATTCACGTAATCTAGCGGCATTTTCTAATTGAAATTCTGATGGATATAGATTTTATTATCGTCTGAAACCTCTTTCATAGATTTAAGACCTTATAAAAAGCTTTCCCCCTCTTTAGATGCTATTGGATACTCTAAAATTGGGTAAAAATGATGAGAAATTGGATAAATATCAGTATACATTTCTTTTCTCTCCTTTTTTTATCTTAATCTTATGAATTGTATATAATTTTATTTTTACTATTTTTTTCTTCATTGTGATATTACCATAATTTTACCCAAGGAGCAATACTTTCGTTTGCTTATACCGAAAAAAACTATTAATTACAGATTTTTTGACGAACTTTAATTATTAGTTATTTTGCCAATTGAGAAACTTATACCTTTGTTTAGTGGGCCATTTATAAAAGAATATTATATAAATTTGATGGAGTATCTTTAACCATAGATAAGCTTTTTAACATTGTGATTTGAAGCAGTCATTCAAATACTCTTCATACATCAAATTTGCTGTAAATATATCCAACATTGTTTTGAATAGATTGTTCATCTATTCCTAAAGCCTCTAAATAATGCTCAATATGGCAAATGTAACTTTTAGCCTGTGGAACAATTTCAGAAATATTCAGGATGATTGAAATAGATTTTAGATGCTTTTTAACTTAATGCTAAAAGACTTATTCAACTATAGATATATTTATACCTGAAAAAAACCAGCCAAATAGCCCATGAATACTCCTTTTTTTACTTGTTCATTAACTCTTTTTGATATGATTCTATCTATAGCTTTAAATAGTTCAAGTATAGTTTTTATATGTTCATCATCACCATGTAATACTATTTCATCTTCAAGAAATTTTCTTTTATCTCCTTTAGCAAATAAAACTACTACTGTTTTATCTTCTTCAACATTAACATGACAAACATTTTTAAAACTCCTAACTGTTCCATCTCGCATTAGTAAATGATAATTCATCAACTACACCTACCTTTTTTTTATTAATCAACAAAAATATAATCCATAAAATTTAAACATTCCTTCTCACAAAGCTTAATTAAACCGCTTAAAATTTTTTTACCTACCCCACGTTGCTCTCACATCACTCGATAAACATATGAATAATCCAAACCTAACTTTTGAGCAAATATGACTTTACTCCATCCCTTACCTGTCAAAAACCTACTTATTTTTCTACATTCAATTTCATTGTAGTCACCCCTTCTAACACTTCACTTAGGATAAAAATACCTTATAGTCTGTTTTGTTAATGAAAATACTATATCAGGTAATTATTATTATAACTAAAAATTTTCCTATTGTCAATAATTTTCTTATTAATTTGACGTTAGTTCTAATATTTGAGTGTACCTATTTGACTTTTAATAATAGCTATAATATAATTTTACATAGGTAGAAATATTTTAAACGCATAATTTATTCGAATTGAGGTGTCCATATGGGTAATGACTCTACTTTTGGAGTATATCTTAAAAAATTACGAGAGTCACGAAACTTAAAAATATCTTCTTTGGCAAAAAAATCTGGAGTAAGCACATCTTATTTATCCAGAATTGAAGAAGGTAGTCGAAAAACTCCACAACCTGACATTCTTCGAAAGCTTACTCCTCATCTTGATGTTGGATACTTTGAGCTTATGTTAAAGGCTGGTCATATTCCCGAAGACTCTGAAATACTTTTTGTTGACGACGATCAAACAAAGCAACTCATCTTAAATATGAGCGAAAGTAAAAAACATCTATTCAAAGAATTAGATGATTTAGATGAAGAAACTATATTTTCTTTGGTGGAATTTATACAGAACTTTAAGAAATGCAATTTTAAAAAAGATTCAGATTAATCAATCAAATGCAAAAAGACTCCAAAATAATTGGAGTCTTTTTGCATTTGAAATCTTTTTACGAATTATATTTTCTATTGTTTATTCTCCTACAGGTTGTGGAAATGGATAAGAAAATACAATTTCATCACAACTTTCGCCTCCAGGTACAGGAAACGGATTAGCTAAAGCAACAAAAGAGCATGACACAATTAACAATATGATCATCAAAATACTAGATAACTTTTTCAAAATAAATTTCTCCTTTCAGTTTTATTTTGATTAACATTATTGCCAACTTTTATACAATCCTTCTTTAATCTTATTTGCTAAAATACTAATTGACTCCTTACTAATTTTAGCATCCAAATCAACAATGCTGTCCAGACACCTACACATTTCTATATACGCATTTAACTGACCAAACTGATCAAAAGCAACTAAATAAAAATCTTTAGCTTTTAATGTATCATCATATACTTCTTCATTGAGCATTCCATGTATTAAATTACTATTAGCTATTACATAAGAATTATTCTGCTTCATTGCAAATTTTTCAGCCTTATCAAGATATTCTTCTGCCAACTCACCTTCTCTAAGTCTTACATAAGTTGTAGCAATATTATTTAAGACATTAGAATCATTATTATCTATGGCGTAAGCTTTTAAAAACACACCAAGTGCTTCATCATATTCTCCATCATACCAATAACAATTACCTAAAACAGTGATAATTTCTTTATAAGTTTTAGACTCCTTATCATTCTCAAGAATAACCATGGCTTCTTTGCAAAAATCCATTGCTTTTGTAATATTTGATTTTTCTTTATTTTTTAAATACATTTGCATATAAATCCAGGCTAAATTACCCAAACCAAAAGTTTTAAACTTTAAAGATTCTACGTTTACCAATCGCTTAAAAATGTGAATAGCTTCTTCAAATGAACCTCGTTTTCCTAGAATAACTCCTTTTTTTCGTAGTAATTCAAGCTTTATTTCTAAATCATTTATTGCTTTACTATCTAATAATTCTTCAATTACTTCCAATGCTTTTTTATAGTTTCCAAATTTATACAATCCTTCACTTTGTTGAATTAAAACTTCCGTCATCAATTTTTCATCATCTTTTGTTATGTATCCTGCTATACAAATATTTTCCATAAAATTGTCATAATCTTTTTTTTCTATACTTTTTCTCGCTTCATCCAAATACCCCTTAACATCCTTACACACGTCTACATCCCCTTTCCAATAAATAATAATTCATTTTTTATTATATCACCCAGAGACAATTAATTCAATATTTTTCTTTTATTTTTTACATTTTACTTCACATTTTCTTTAATATTAGATTTTATCAACAACTAAAAACAATACATCTTATCCTTTAGCAAAATATCTAATATTTTTACTACTCATCTTATCTTTATTCGCTTCTGAAAACAAATCTAAAGTGTGCAAAATCTTTTGAATGGTTTTATACCTATGGCTGAAATAATCCTTTGATATTTAACTCAGAAACAAATACAAGGGAAATAAAGAGATTGTATGAAATAAATTAATCAAAAAACCGACTTAATATAAAGGCGTTCACCAAACCAAATTCTTAGTTAGTTAGTATAATCATGCTTCTTTTCGTCTGCCTTCTTTATCTAATTCATCTATTAACCAAGCTTGTAATACATAGGGCACGAAATGAAGATTACACATCTGCTATGTCATTGCGGATTTTAACCTGCGTGAGGTGCGACTTGCTTTAGATGGCTTTAATGTAGGACTTCAAATTTCAATCCACGCACCTGCGTGAGGTGCGACGTGAGCGTTCGTTTTATTTTTCGAACGTTCGGGCATTTCAATCCACGCACCTGCGTGAGGTGCGACTATGCTTGTGAGCAAAAACAATTCAGAGTAACCAGGATTTCAATCCACGCACCTGCGTGAGGTGCGACCGACGAAGGTATAATCAATGCTGCTAAGTTAGCAGATTTCAATCCACGCACCTGCGTGAGGTGCGACTTTATGCTGACGGTTGGAATGTCAAAACTGCTAGATTTCAATCCACGCACCTGCGTGAGGTGCGACAAAAGCAGCACTAGAAGCACTTGTAGAACAGAATATTTCAATCCACGCACCTGCGTGAGGTGCGACTGAATAAAGAAAGTAAGACGATTGTTAGATTAAATTTCAATCCACGCACCTGCGTGAGGTGCGACGTCATGGAGTGGACAGGTGGAAATGATGCACAAGATTTCAATCCACGCACCTGCGTGAGGTGCGACGGGGTGTGAAATGCTATACATCAAAGATCAGTATAGATTTCAATCCACGCACCTGCGTGAGGTGCGACTCAATATACATCACTTTTCACCTCTCAGCCATAATTTCAATCCACGCACCTGCGTGAGGTGCGACGCGTGAAGAACCTGAAAGCGGTAATCAAGGCTGGATTTCAATCCACGCACCTGCGTGAGGTGCGACGAGGTGAGTAGATTGTCGTACACTTCATGCGAAGATTTCAATCCACGCACCTGCGTGAGGTGCGACAGTTTATTTAATAGAGCAAAATCTTTGCTTTATATTTCAATCCACGCACCTGCGTGAGGTGCGACACTATGATTTTTCTGAAAGAGTTACTTCTGATAATTTCAATCCACGCACCTGCGTGAGGTGCGACTAAACAACAATCCGATAGCTTTAATCTTCCTGGTATTTCAATCCACGCACCTGCGTGAGGTGCGACGAGTAGAACGAGAGGCTTTTCCATTGTATAGAGTATTTCAATCCACGCACCTGCGTGAGGTGCGACTAGTCCACCCCAAATCTTTTAGCACTTCTATGGATTTCAATCCACGCACCTGCGTGAGGTGCGACTTAGTGGGTATAGAGCTTACAGATGAAATTGAGATATTTCAATCCACGCACCTGCGTGAGGTGCGACTGCAGGATGATGTGAAAAGAAAGATCTTAGACAATTTCAATCCACGCACCTGCGTGAGGTGCGACATTCAGTTTCTAGGTCTTTCTTTTCTATTACAATTTCAATCCACGCACCTGCGTGAGGTGCGACGTATGAGGGAGCTATATTTGTGTAGTAGATCGGAGATTTCAATCCACGCACCTGCGTGAGGTGCGACGGATGGTCTTTGGATGATGTAGTAGAAAAAACAGATTTCAATCCACGCACCTGCGTGAGGTGCGACCGTCGAAGAATTGCCCCATATTGAGCATATTTCTTATTTCAATCCACGCACCTGCGTGAGGTGCGACCGGAGTTTTTATAATGAAAGGAGAGAGCTATATGTGAGGTGCGACGCACCTGCGTGAGGTGCGACTCAGCTATCCCAACCCTTGATGCAGCTATTCAAAGAGGTGCGACGCACCTGCGTGAGGTGCGACACCGACCGTTATAAACTCTGTAATACCAACACTTCATTTCACTGTTTCCGCGAACCTCAAAAATAATTTATATTTTCACAACTATTTTTGAACATTTTTCACGAAAACCTAAGCGTAGCCTAATGTGCGAACCTCCTAGGGTTTTTATGTGCACTTGACATTCGCACAATTCTATATCATTAAGAAACCTTCAGGATCATATGCTTCTTTTGCACCGACATGTTCTACTCTTTTTTTCCAATTCTTACCTAAATAATAATATCTTAAACTATCTTTCTCTTGATTGATTATTTTTTCTAATCCATGTTTGAGTTCAGCAAATTGAGTAGGGTCTACGAGACATTCAAAAACTGAATTTTGTACCCTTTGCCCATAATTTTTACATTGCTTAGCCACTAATCGTAACCTTTTTTTGCCTGCAGGATCTATTGTGCTTACATCGTAAGTAACCAATACCATCATTATATCTTACCCCTTTCTATCTACATAAAAAAGGTGGATACTCTTCTAAATCTCCTCGCAAAAACCTTGCAAATAACAAAGCCTGAGCATAAGGAATAAGGCCTATTTCAATTTTTTCATTCAAAAAAGGATGTTTTATTTCTTCTCTTTTTCGCTTTTGCCATGATGTAATAACCTGTTTTTTTGTATCCGAATCCATTATTATTCCACCAGATTCTTTTTGCAGAAAACCTGTTCCCTTAATTTGTTTACGATTTATTAAAGTTAATACAATACGGTCTACCAAATAAGGACGGAGTTCCTCCATCAAATCAAGTGCCAAACTTGCCCTTCCTGGTCGATCTCTATGTAAAAAACCTACGTATGGATCAAGTCCTACACTTTCAAGAGCTGACTGCACATCATGTGCTAATACTGTATACAAAAAAGATAACAAAGCATTCAGATTATCCCTCGGTGGCCTGCGAGTCCTTTCGTGCATAAAAAAACTTTCTTTCTGTGTAAGGATCAATTCATCAAAAACAGAAAAATACTCTCTAGCAGCAACACCTTCCACTCCCATCAATTCATCCAAACTAATACATTTTTCTACACGTTCTGTTTTACGTGTGAATTTTTCGATAACACTCATAATTGAAGTTGAATTAATAGCAGAATTATGATCCCTTACAGCTCTTTTTAGAATAGCTCTACAGTTTAATATTTTACCTAGTACACAATTTTTTGCAATATCTAAAGACTCTTTTTCTTGATCTGCTCTTCGATACTGCTCTCTTCTTAAAAGCACATTTCCAGATACTTTACCAGTTACTCTTGCATAAAATCGTCCATACTCACTTAAAAATGATAATCCAACATTTCTCTCAGCACATAATTTCATCAACGCTGGACTTGCACCTATATATCCAAATGCTACAATCCCCTCTAAATTATGAATCGGTATTCGAAAAATTTCTGAATTATCCACCTTAACAACAACATTTTCCCCATCTTTAGTAAGATATGAGTCAGGAGTAGTTACATAAAGTACATTCAACAACTTTCTCATTCTTCTGCTACCACCTTTTTTATGTACTCTTTCACCTTTTTCTTTTTACTAGTAAGCTTTGGTTGGCATATCTCTTTCATCGAACATAAATCGCAATGTTTTCCAAACTTCGCTTTAGGTGTTTTTCCTTCCTCAAAAGCCAGGTGCATTCTATCTGCAAGATTTTGAACCAGTGTTCTTAATTCATTATCTAAAACAACTTCAGACCGTCGTTTTATCGTATTGTAAAATAGATAACCCTTATCAATTGTTACATTCAGCATTTCTTCCAAACATATTGCCTGCGCACATAGCTGTACTTCATCTCTTTTATCAGTTTTTGGTTTACCCCTCTTATACTCAACAGGTATTGGTGTCCATTGACCATCTTTTGCTTTCAAACTTATACCCTTTGAATTTGTCTTTACAAACTCGATAACATCTGCGATTCCATATAATCCTAATTTGTATGATGAAAGGGGTACAGAGCGAGAAATAACAATGTCCCCTCTTGTCTCAACTATAAATGGGTCATCTGCTCGCTCATGTATATGTTTGCCTTCTATCGTCCTTACATTTTCCTGCCATTGTTTCTCAATATGTATCAATGCCCATTGTCTTTCACAAAAGAAAAAATGTTGAATACCAGATAACATCAACAAATCATCTTCTACATAGCGAATTTTCATAACTTTTCAATCAGAGTTACACCATTTGGTACTGATTCACTATCAATCACTACCTCATAATCAGTGAAAGACCTAGCAGGTAAGTTTTTGTCTTTTCTTCCTACGTGAATAAGTTCAAATAATCTGTGAGCTGGTGCATTCCCTAATTCAGTTTGATGTTCAAAAACAATTAATTTGCGTACTGCCATTTTGCCTCTTGCCGCAGAATGATCATGCTCAAACATATTAATGACTGCTTCCCACAATAATTCCAAATCCTCCTGAGTAAAGTGTGTTTTCTCAGCAAGAAAAGCAGATACGTAACCTTCTGCTCTATATAGTGCATATGGTACGATATGTTTTCTACCCATAGAACGCCCTTTTTCTGCATCTTTTGCGTTGGCTACTGCCATCCTAGTAATAGTTATTTCCTGCTGACTAATAGGATCAATACTTTTTGCAAAATTGAATTGAATAGGTCCTCTTACCTGCCCACAATTTACTTTAGTTGACATAACTGCGCCAAAAGCTCTTACATCATAAAAATTTTCACACATAAATAAAGTCAAATTCTCTTCATTTCCTTTTACCGCTTTCTTGTCCTTAGGATCTAACTTCAGCTCTTTATATGCTTCCTCATTAAAATTGTTTAACACAGCGCCTTCCTTAACATAAATCCTATAACCAGTACTGTCTTTTTTTGCTACCTCCACATAATTTCTAACCTTTCTTTTTAAACAAACATCAGTTACAATCCCATGACCTGTCTCATAGTCAATCCTGGGCATATTTCCAGCATCTGGATCTCCATTAGGATTTCCATTCTCTACATCAAACAAAACAACAAACTCATACCTCTTTTCTATTCTATTCATTTTCGGTTTCCCCCTCGTTTTGAGTTTCGCTTTTCTTATAAAGAGCTGGCCTTTGATGATAATATCCTAAAATAAACAAACCCTGTTCCTCTGAATTTAAATGAGTTGGAAATTCATTTACACCCTGCAATATCTCCTGAATGTTTTTATCACTTATATAACCATACTTACCCTTAGAGATATGGTGCTGGGTTAATTTCATTAATACTGGAAAAACTGCTCTCGGAGAAGCTGATGCTGTCCCAAAGTATCTATCCTTAATAGTAGTATTCAGTTTGACGTCAGCAGCATCTGTCTGTGCTTTTTCTAATACTGCAAACAAACGACCCAGCCGATATGCAATATTCGTATTCTGAAGATTTAAACTCACTGTAATCATCCCTTCCTTCTCCACATCATTTTGCAATCTGGCGTTTCTTTTTAAAATTGCTTTGATTATACCCACACGAATGTCATTAATCTCACCATCTGCTCTTATGCGATTTACAATTGCATAAAACAGACCTTGAGGATAAGCTGTACCAGTAAACACACTTTTCATTAATGCACCACTTAACATCGGAGCCGCTTCTTTTTTTTGTGCATTTCTTGGTATAGTCTCATAAATAATACGAGGTATAGGTATGATCTCTTGGCGCATATTAATAATTTGCATGTCTTCATGATGCTGCCATACTTTTTGAATAAGTTGACCAAAACTATCTCTGTACCAAAATCTTATAGATATTCTCGCATTATTTGGCGACAATCCGAGTATATAGAAATTAACATCTGCTTTTTGTTGTATAGGTTTTCCATTCTTCAGACAACTTAATGAATCTTTGACATAAGCCGTTATCGCTGAATCATGGGTTACTTCTACTTCTTCCTGCTTTTTAGGTGCGAATAATTCCAAAAGTAAATTTTCACACATTCCTCCTGTATCTTCAGCCCAAAAAACAGTTGTAGCATCTCCTATCTGTAAACGATGTTTTGTATTGCTTAACATATAGTTCAGTGCAGTTGTGTATCCAAATGCTACTGATTCCCCAACAGGTGATATATAACCCTGTGTCTTTTGATATGATTCAAATGCTTTAGCATTTACCCCTACCAATGTGGCTCCAGCTGCATTGGTGTTTCTTATACCCTTAATTCCTGGATGAATTCTTACTATTGACTCTTGTTTACCAGTAACTAAACATTGACCCTTAACGTCATTTTCTAACATCGTACAATGCTTCTTCCAAGCTTTCAAAATTTCAGTATCCTGATGTAGATATCCTGTTTCACAATCAAGTTTAAAAGCCATATTGCCACTCTTACTCTTTTGAAGAAAATCTAATTTGCTCTTTATAACTTCATTTGATAAACATTCATCCGAATTCCAATTTTGGAAAAAATTCAGGATTGCCCTGCACTTGTCATTATCAACACCTTGCAAGATTTTTTCATGGAGTTCTTTACTCTTTATGAAATTACCTTTTGTCATCTCTGTTTTTTTTGAATCAAAATTACAACCAAATATGTACTTACTATTATCACTCATAAAATAGGGAAACAATCCACTTGCACGCTTTTTCTGTTCTGGAACAATTAGCTCTATCCAGTTTATTTTTCCCTCTCCAAGCGGTGTAATATCAAGCAATTCTCCATTTTTAGAAAGGCTAACTAAAAAGTTAACTTTAGCCATACTGTACCCCGGTTCAGATATCTCAATTTCTGGATCATTGAGCAATATATTATAATAGTCATATAATGCTTGTATAATCAAAATCTCACCCCCTTACAGTTTTGGAATCTCAATTATACCATTTTGCATTTGTGCCCTGAAGAATTTAGGTGTCATATCATTTTCAAAATCGATATCCCAGAGCATCCAGCCCAGATCCTTTTCTTTTTCATTGCTATAGTAGGATTCTGGTATCTCTTCTTCCATAAATTCGAAATTTACTGGAAACTCCCTACATCCAAAGTAGGGCTGATGAAAACATTGCCCCCGTCTTGCTCGACGTAAAAATATATTATAGTGTTTCTCTGATGTATCCTCTTCTCCAGCTTGTCCTGTCATTTCAAAATGTGCTTCAATTACATAAGCTACATTTTTTAATAGCAAAGTTGCTCTCTGTGCTCTTTCTGAATTAGTATTTTGATATAGCTCAACTTGTTGCCCATTCATAGCCTTTTTAACATTTGCAACAGATATAATACCTGTTACCTCATTACGACGAATATTATCAAATACGATCGGATTTAACACATGAATCTTATCAACCACCCATTTAATTGCAGGTTTCCAATGAATTGCTTCTAGTATACCTCTCGCAGCAGAAGGGGTTATGACATCATAACTCACCCGTTCTACTTTCATCTCTGGCCTGCTAAAGCAAGCATAATCACCCCATACCTTTAATTTAATTCCATATCCCATCTTTTTTCCTCCTTTCTACAGAGTTATACAATATTTTGTAAATTATCCCCATTGTTCACAATCCCCGTATGTTCATTGTAAGGTTTTTTCAAAATCAATTGGATATAATCCACCTGTTCCAACAACTTCCTGAACTCATTTTCTTTTGGTTCACCCTCACATATATGAATGGAAAACACAATTCTTGCTCTTTTTCATTTAATCGGAATTAAGTTACTAATTCCTTGTTTATACATATAATAAATATTCGTCATCCCCCTTTTTTCCCCTTCTTATTCTCTGAAAAATTATAAACCTATAGATGTAAATCCACGCACCCGCACGGGATGCGACCATTTCTTATTACGAGATGTATAAATTAAGACTATTTCAATCCACGCACCCGCACGGGGTGCGACCTACCATAGAAAAACCCAGTATTCTCAATGCTTCATTTCACATTTTCCGCAAACCTCAATAATACCATCAATTTTCACATCTATTTTGAAGTCTTTTTCGTGAAAATCTTTGTGTAGCCTTATGCGCAAACCTCCTAGGGTTTTTATGTGCACTTCACATTCTCAAAATTTCACACCATTAAAGCCTGCATTTTCTCTTTTTCCTAACACATCAATACATCATAAAGTAAATCATCTCTATTATTTACAATTCCGGTATGTTCATTGTAGAATTTTTTCATATCTGAGATAGCGTAAAATGTTTTTTCAGAATCGATTGCAGATATCCCACCTGTCTCCATCAACTTCCTGAACTCATTTTCATATAAGTTGACTATATAAGGCTGTAGTTTTCTCAACAACTTATAAGTAGATGGAGCATATTTGAGCTGTTTGATTAAGTCTTTACATCTATCATCAGCAGGAACTATTACAGATAAAGTATTGTTCTCAATTAACTTGAATTTACGAGCAATCTCTACAAATGGGAAACCCAGGCTTTTGGATCTTTCTTTAATATCCTTTAGAATATCTTTTTGATCAACATTCTTAATGTCATACAATAATTCAAAATATTTGCTAATACCAGCAAGAGATAGTGCATCTTCATAATTTCTAAAAACACTTTTTGCTTCACTTACGTTGATCTCAATTTGTCGTGGAGGCTGTCCATGTTTTTCAGTTGACGTAAATACATAAACATCTGCACACTTTTCTTTCCCTTCCCGATTGCATCGACCCGCTGCCTGTGCAATGGAATCAATTCCGGCCATCGTCCTATAGACGACTGGGAAATCAACATCCACACCAGCTTCGATTAATTGTGTTGAGATAACTTTGCATTCTAATTTATCTTCTCTATTTTTACTATCTTTTAATCTTTGTCTAATTTTTGCCAGCACCTGTTTTCTATGCAGTGGATACATTCTCGTACTCAGATGAAAGATTCCGTCGCTATTATTTAATGAATCATCTATATTCTCTGTTAATTTTTCATACAACTGTCTTGCGTGTTCTCTTGTATTGACAATGCATAGAATCTGAGGGTGTTTTCGTAACTCCTCAATTAAATCTTCATCATCCAGTTCACCAATGTTTTTAATCTGTGTTCTTCTAAGTTTTTCATATAATGATTCCGGGGAATCCATAATCTCCTGTATATTCATCTCTTTTGGTAATAAACAAGTTAGATTAGGTTGAGTAGCAGTACATAAAACAACGCTTGAGTTGTAATTATTCACAAATTCACATAACGCAAATATGCTTGCTTTTAAGTATTTGACGGGAATCATCTGGGCTTCATCCAGAATAATAATACTTTTTGTTAAGTTATGTAGCTTGCGGGATTTAGAACCTTTGTTTGAAAAAATGGATTCAAAAAACTGAACATTTGTAGTTACGACAATAGGCATTTCCCAGTTTTCTGAAGCAAGACGCAATTTTTTTGATGATTCATGAATGTCCTCATCTTCCTCAAACTGAAAATTACTATGATGTTCCAGAACATTTGCTTCTCCAAAAATGTTTCGGAAAATTTCCGCATTTTGCTCGATAATACTTGTATATGGTATAACATATATGATCCTTTCCAAACCGTTTTTAACAGCATGATTTAGCGCAAATGCCATAGAAGAAAGTGTCTTTCCTCCACCAGTGGGAACTGTCAATGAAAACATTCCAGGCATATTTTGTGCTTTATTAAGACAATTATTTAGTATTTCTGAACGATAACTATTGATAATATTATCTTCAGCATCGGCAATTTTTTCTTCCATGTATTTTTCAAAAAAAGTCAATAACTCCACCATAGAAACATTGTTTCCACGAGAATTTGCTTTTTGTTCCTCCATATATTTTTCTGTATCTAAAAAATCAGCATCTACTAAACATGAAAATAACATTTTGATAAATAAATACACACTAAAGGCCATATCTTCAGAGTGCTTTAAATTAAGTCTAAACTCAGCTAAATCAGGAGGATTTATTTCTTTTTTATATGCCCTATAATCATGGATGGATCTTATTCTTCTGTTTTCTAAACTTCCTTCATAATTTTCTGACCCAATATCAGGTAAACCAGTATGATGTCCACAGATGATATATGACATGATCTTAGCCGAAAATTTATCATATAGTTTAAATACCTCTTGCATACCTGCTGTTGAGTGATCTACCCGAATATTTGCTCCTTCTAGCCTTTTTTGAAACTCAATCGAATACTTTCCTAAATCGTGTAAAACTCCAACCGTATAGCCTAGCTGTTTTGCATTAAATTTTTCGGCAAAACTTCCTGCTAGATTTCCTGTCTGCGTCAAATGATCTTCTAAAAGCTGCCACATTTCTTTTTTTTCACCCTTACGTGTATGAGCATAAAACATAACTCCACCTGCCACTTTTAACTTAGACAAACGATATCAAGACTTTTTTTGTTTATCTATATTCCTAGCTGTTAGCGTGGCAGAATTCCCTCCCTTCTATTTTTACTAAACATTTCTGCACTCATTGTAATTTCTTATCGTTTTATATTTGAGAAATATCTATGAGTTTAACTTTTTTTCTATACATATATTTTATAACAAATATATGTATATGACAATGTCTTGATCTACATATAATAACTAAAAATAGCTTTTTAAATTGCAAAACTCAAATTACCCATATTTTATATTCAGATTTATCCTTCATTAATAAATTGATTCTCAATTTATAAGATTATCTATATAATGAATTCTCAATAAGTATTTCAAAAAAGCGAGAAAGAACTAAACCTATCCCATAAAATAATTTACATCTATATTTTTTTCAATCAGATATTTCCAACAACTGCCTATTATCATACTCCAAATCTTTTACTCCTTCGCAAATAAAAAACCGCAGACAATTTGCCTACAGTCAGTTTTCTGTATAAATTTTAAGTACTAAAAAATTATCTTATCCCCCATAATCTGGTTGAATCCTATACAAATGAAATTATACTAATAATTCTAAAGGTTTGGTTTTACTAATATACGTTCTAATAATATTATCAATAAGATCCCTATATTCATCCAAATTTCTATAGCGATTGACCTCTTTTTTTCCATAAACCTGATATATAACCTCATTTTCTATCGCAATTAATTCAACATCTTTTTTTAACGCTTGAACATATCCAACCTCATAGTAGCAACTTGGTCTCCCATGGGTTAAATCAGCAATCAAAAAATCAGAAGTTTTAAGCAACTCCATAGTTTCCTCAAAATCTAATTCGTGACTATTCGGGCGTCTCGGGGCAAAATTCGGCATGATAAAATGAGTTTGTGATATTTCTTTTGCAACCTCTTCTATAATACGTTTTTTTTCTATAAATTCAAATCTTGGATAGTGTGCAATTATCACAAATAATTCCATACTTTTCACCCCTTTTTTTAAAATTAATTAAACTGGACTATTTCGAAATACGTCCAACCATCCATTTAAGAATGCTTGAAAATTGGTTGAGATTATTATGATAAGAACGAAACATATAACTATAAAAATTACTATAAATGCTTTTGGAATGAAATATTCCATATTTGAGGATTGTAGAGCCACTATGTCTCTATTTTTAACATTTTGTAAACCTTTAATGTTGTTTAAGATTTCCCACTCTTTTTTGAATGGTTCAGAAGATATTATATTTACTCCGACAATTTGAGAAGTAAAAGCAATGTTTGAAGCTATTTCATTTAAAACAACAAATTTTGCATTATTTAATAACTTAAAATCTGTAATTTGTTTAACCCAAAAAACACAAAACAATATCGCAATCAGAGAAAGCATAATTATTAGCGTATATGCAACATATGAGTATTGATTATTACCATTCGCCCACTTCCAAATATTAAAGATAACAAAAATAATTCCAACACAAATAGAATAGTTCCATTTATTATTTGCAAGTCTTCTATTTGTCACAAGTTCAGTAGACTCATATATCAATTTAAATTCTTCGAATGAATATTTGTTAGCACTCTGTTCCTGATTAGATGAGACTTGATTTGTTGCTTTTTCGGTAGAATCATAAAATATTTCTGATTCTTCTAAAATAATTTTTTTTAGCTTCTTTTTTTGTTGCACAAATTTACCTCCCAGAATATAGATTCCTGGAATTTATTTTTTTACCAATACTAGTAATGATAAAAATTCGTCCACTATACTTTCGTTACTATATTCATTAACATTTCTACCTTATTGGATATTTTTCCTCCTTATTAAAATATTTTTCTTTACAGTTTACTAAGTTTAATTATCTGTTCAGCATAATGTATGTTATGTACTAAAATGTAATTTGTGAATTTTGATATTTGAAACTCAATTTTGATTGTACCGTATCTATTCATTTAACGACATTTCAGAAGGCAAGTCCCCTTCCTCTTAGGTAAGGATAGAGTGCTTACAATAATTTCAAAACTCCTTCTGAAGTCGTTAAACTTAAGAAATAATAACTCGTTATTATTTCGACTTTAATTAGTTTTCTCAGAAATATATTAAAATTATACATACAAATGATTAGCCCACAAAAAGTAATTTAGTCACACTTGCATACCATATAAAGTATTGACACCGCCATTTCAATACTTTATATGGTATGCAAGCTCTTGTGAGACTACTTTTTGTGGGTTAATCATACAAATCATTTTATAAAAAATTGTTTTCATTTTTAGAAAACAACAAAAAAGCCACCTCAGGAATCAAAATCCCTTCAGCAGCTAATTAATCAATCAGATATCTCCAACAACGGCCTATTATCATACTCCAAATCTTTTACTTCTTCAACAAATTTTCCATATTCCTCTATCTCTTCATCATCGAAAGCCTTCTCCTCTAAAAGAGAAAAATCAGCAGGTTCAGGCAGTTCACATAAATCTCCTAGATCAAAATATTGCAAAAATGCATCCGTGGTACCATAAATAATCGGTGTTCCGATGGTCTGCTTCCTGCCTAAGTCTTGAACCAGTCCTCGTTTTTGAAGAGTTATCAAAGCTTTCTCAACTTTTACACCCCGAATATCTTCAATCTCCGCTCTGGTAATCGGCTGTTTATAAGCAATGATCGCCAGAGTCTCTAGAGCAGCCTGAGTCAAACGTTGTTTAACTTTTGGCTGATAAAGCTCCCGAATATATTCGGCAAACTCAGGTCTGGTACAGATAGAATATCCTTTACCTACTTTTCGGATCTGAAATCCTCGGTCAGTCTCATCATATTCATTCTTTAATATCTCAATCATTTCTATTACAGTCGTTTTCGTAATTCCCACAACTCGCTCGATCTCTGCAGGAGTTAGTGGATCTGTTGCAATAAACAGCAATGCCTCTACCAATTGTTTGTAATGAAGATCCAATCTATCTCACCTCAATCTGTCCGCTTGATCATAATTTCTTCATATTTATCATTTTGTGAGACTTTAACCTTTTTCAGTTTCATCAATTCTAACAATGCCAAAAATGTAATCACCAGTTCTATCCGAGATGAATCCACAGAAAACATTTGGTTAAAAGTAATGCCTTCTTCAATCTCTTCTATTACAGATTCTAATTCCAACATTTTATCTTTAATGGTTATCTTCGCAATCTGAAGTTCTTTTTCTTCTTCATCAGTTTCCACTTTCTCATTTTCACGCAAACTGGCCTCTGTTAAAGCTTTCATAAAAGCCTGTCGAAAATCATTCAAAGTGACATTTTCTAAAGGATTAAATTCAGGCAAGTCAGAGACGATTTCCTCTACCAGTTCTTCATTATTTCTGGTATAGTAGAGATCACCATCCCCTTCCTTTTCTTTTAACTTAGTTGCTAGTTCTTTAAAGCGTTTATATTCCATAAGACGGGTAATCAATTCATGTGGTTCATTTTTCTCGCTATCTTCTTTACTCTGAAAAGATGGTAAGAGTGTTCGAGATTTTAGCTCCATTAACTGAGAGGCAGTCACCAAAAAATCTCCAACAAAATCTAGATCCAACTCCTGCATCTTTCGAATATATGCTAGATACTGCTCAGTAACCTCTGATAAAGAAATATTATTTATCTCTAACTTATCCTTTTTAACCAGATGGAACAGCAAGTCCAGCGGTCCTTCAAAAAAACCTAAATTTACTTGATATTCCAATCAATTCACCTCTTGTAGACTAATTATATATGCATCGCCTTTCTGACCTCTTCCAAAGTCTGCTGAGCAACTAAAGTAGCCTGTTCTTTACCTCTTCGAAGAATTTCATCAACAATCTCAGGGTTTTTCTCAACTTCTTCTCTTTTGGTTCTGATTGGCTCTAGAAACTCAACCAGTGCATCTGCTAAATGTTTCTTACATTTAGAACACCCAATCCCAGCCACACGACACCCGGCAGCGCACTCATCTACCAATGTAGATTTAGTGAAAATTTTATGATAATCATATACTGCACAAACTTCAGGATCACCTGGATCTTTCAATCGAATTCTTTGAGGATCAGTAATCATAGTTTTAACTTTATTCAAAATTACTTCTGGTTGATCAGCAAGATAAATAGCATTATTATAGCTTTTACTCATTTTACGGCGATCCAAACCCTGTAATCTTGCAACTTTTGTAGTCAATGGTTTTGGAATAGGAAATAAACCTTTAACTTCCTCTGCTTCAGTAGCATTTTCAGCAACATTGCTATATAGGTAATTGAACCGACGAGCAATCTCTCGAGTCAACTCAACATGTGGTAACTGATCCTCACCCACAGGTACCGTATCAGCTTTGTAAATTAATATGTCTGCTGCTTGCAATACTGGATAGGAGAGAAGTCCTAAAGAAACGGAATCAGCTAAATTTAATTCCTGAATCTGTTCTTTATAAGTAGGGTTCCGCTCAAGACGACCAACAGAAGTAAACATTGAAAAGAGCAATGTTAATTCAGCATGTTCCTTCACATCTGATTGTCTAAAGATAACACTCCGCTCTGGATCAAGCCCTGCACTTATCCAATCAATAACCATCTCTCGAATATTATCCTTTATCTCATGAGTTTTATTGTAACCAGTGGTCAATGCATGCCAATCAGCAACCATCCAGAAACATTCATACTCATCCTGTAATCTGACCCAGTTCTCAATCGCCCCTTTCAAATTACCCAGGTGCAATCGTCCTGTAGGACGGTTTCCACTTAAAATTCTTCCTTTTTTCATAAATCATTCCTCCTTAATCATTATCTTTTCTTATCTGCTTCTTGTAAAATCGTCATCCGCCAATCAGAAGTCTCAGGCAAATGATGATCACGGATTATAGTTATCAGATCAAGATCACAACTTATTTTTTCTAATAACTTAGCTCCAATTAATCCATGATTGCAGGCTATATAAAAAGCATGTAAACGATTTTTTAAAAAGTTACCTCTTCCTTCTTCTCCCCAAATTTCTATTCTTCCTGGTATAAATGAATCTATTAGAACAATAATAATTCTATCAAAAAGAGTTAAGTCTCCTGCCAATTTACCCACATCATGTAACAAAGCTGCTCTAATGAGAAATTGATTATCGGCTTTATTATCTTTTTCTTTGAACTTTAAAGACTCTGCTACCAAACAACAGACATCAAGTGCATGGCGCTGATCTACAATTGACATTTGATAAAAAAGTTTTTTTTCATCTTCATTTAAGTATTTAGAGATAAATTCTTTCTCTTCTTCTTCAACTCTTGCTGTAATTGCAGAAAAGAATTGTTTGATTCGGTGAATGATCATAATATCACATTCCCATCAGAAAAATTCCTCTTACAAAATTAATTAAAGGATAGAGAATTGTACCTAACATATTAGTCATTACCAGAAACAAAAGAATCACCATACCCAAACCACCCTCTAAATTATCTATAAAATGGGCGTGTTTGCGAGGGAGGATTCCAGCTAATATCTTAGATCCATCTAATGGTGGAATCGGTAAAAGATTAAATACTGCTAAACTGATATTAATTAAAAACATATTCCAGAGCAAATCGAAGAAGATCTGAGGATAAGAACCCAAAATTCCACGATAAAGTTTAACCCACAAATACGGATCAGCCCAAGCCCAAACCCGTAAAATCAAACTTACTAAAAATGCCAAAATTAAATTTGATACAGGGCCAGCCAATCCCACCAACATCATCCCTTTTCGACGGTCTTTAAAATAATCAGGATTCACTATAACTGGTTTGGCCCAACCAAATCTCTGTGTAATGATCAAAAAAAGTAACCCAAAAGGATCAATATGTGCTCTTGGATCTAACGTCAATCTCCCCATAAAACCTGGAGTGGGGTCACCTAAAATAGATGCTACTTTACCATGTGAGTATTCATGGACTGAGAGAGCTAGTAAAATAGCTGGAAGTGCCAATATAAGACCATATAGATCAATATTCATAAAGTTCACTTTACCCCACCTTCCTTTTCTTTAAAATATGCTTTAACAAACTCTAATTCTTCCTGTCGATCTTTCAATAAACCATCTAATTTGGCTGCTTTCACTTTTGAGATGACTTCTTTAAAGCATGGCCCAGGAAAAAAGCCCAAACAAATTATGTCTTTGCCAGATATCTCTATTTCTATCCTTTTAAGCCTTTGACTATAATCTAGTACACGTTCCAGAATAAGTGAAGAATCATTAATTAAAAGTAGATATACTAATTCTTCATAATGCAAAGGTTGTAATAAATCATAAATTTCGCTTGGACTAAGTTCAGGTCTTTGTAAAGTTTCATTTAAATTTTTGGCTCTTTCACCTGAAAAACGAAGTCTAGAAAGTTGAACCTGACTAAAGTTCCAATAAGCTCCAATTCGTTCTTTTTCTTCTTCATTTAAATGAGCAAATATAACCATCAAACTCAATAACCAACGCTGTAAGTTAACTTGATCTTTATCATAACAAATTTCGTTAACAAAAAGTTTTATCTTTACCTCTAAAAAGCGTAGTTGCTTCCATTGATCCTCGTTTAATTCTAATTGAGATGATATTTCCTTTAAAATTCCATACTCCTCCAGATACTTAAACACATTGATCTCTTTCTCCTCCATGAGAAGATTCTTCAATTCGTCAAAAAAGCGTGGCCCTTTAAGCTCTTTAAAAACTCCATATTGAACAGCCTGATGGATTAACATATCTGTCTCTTCTTCAATCTTGAAATCAAAGCGCACAGCGAATTTAATTCCTCTTAAAATTCGTGTTGGATCATCTATAAAAGTAAAACTATGTAAACCACGAATTATTCCTAGTTCAAGATCATCTTTTCCACCAAAGAAATCCACCAACCAGCCAAAACGTTCTTGACCTAAGGAGATTGCTAAAGAATTAATCGTAAAATCACGACGATATAAGTCCTGCTTTAATAAACTTGGTTCTACTTGAGGAAGAGCTGCAGGATATTCATAATATTCTACTCTCGCTGTTACAATATCCAAATGGTAATTTTCAAACTCTAATGTAGCTGTTCCAAATTCAGGGTGAGTATCTAACTTACCACCTAACAATCGTTGGAGTTCTTTTGCAAATTCAATTCCATCTCCCTCTACCACTATATCTAAATCCTGACTGGAGTGATATAATAAAATATCTCTAACAAAGCCACCTACTAGAAATGACGTTATATTCATTTTTTTGCTCAAATCTCGAATTTTGCAAAATAAATCAAAGTACTCCCAAGATGTTTGTTCCAACCGTTGGATTATGTTATATTGTTTGGGTTCAACTTCAACTAATGAACTCCCATAATGACTCTGACGCTCAGTAATCTCTTCTCCATAGAGAGTTTTTAAAAGATCAGTTCTAGTGATTATTCCTATAAGTTCTCCATTATCATCAACAACAGGTAAACGCCCAATATCATGCCCTACCATTAATCTTTGAATCTCACTAACTGGAGTTTGAGAAGAAATACTCACAACTTTTCTAGTCATATACCCTTTTACTGGGGCATCATTCATATCGTGTTTCTTAAGTTTATCTAAATCTCGTCTAGAAAAGATTCCTTTGATACCTGTCTCATCTGAAACAATTAGTCCTGAATGGCCAAAACGTAGCATGATCTCTTCAGCCTGCTGAATAGTAGCATTTGGCTGAACAGTTTTTACAGGTGTAGTCATAATATCTCTTGCCATTCTAGGAATCTGAATCCGGTTATGAAGCATTTCAATGATTTTAGCTTTGATATCCTCTAACTTAGCTTTCTTAATCATCGTCGAAGCTGCCCCCGCATGACCTCCTCCACCTAATGGTTCGAGAAACTGGCCAAGATGAACTGTTTCAACTTCGGAGCGTGCTACAACCAATACCCGACCAACCATCTCAACAATTACAAAATATAGATCAGCCTCTCTAATATCCCGCAATTTATGGATAATATTATTCACTCCTAAAAGATACTCATCTAAAACTGCAGAATATATATCAACTCTTAATCCATGAATAGTCTCATGTTCAATCTGATCTAATAAAACATTTAATACTTCCTGTTGAGCCTCGTTTAAAGAAAATTCCACAAACTCTTCAATCACACTTAAATTCGCTCCATTTCGCAAAAGAAATGCCACCATCTCTGCATCCAATGGAGTAGTCGTATTATATATAAGGCATCCAGTATCATGATAAATACCTAAAGCAAAAAGAGTTGCCTCTGTAGGAGTAATTGGAATCTCTTCTAACTGGATTCGCTTAACAAGTATTGTAGTAGTAGCTCCTACAGGAGAAGTAAAATCTACAAATTTAAAGTTAAAGCTATACTCATCTAATATATGATGATCATAAACGATTTTACTGATTTCCTCATCAAATAATAAATCGCGAAATGGACCTACTCTAGCTGGATTTTTTGTATCTACCATAATAATTCTTTTAACTTCATCAAAGTTAATATCTTTGGGGCGAAGTACGCGAAATTGATCTTTAAAAAGAGCCATAAAATCCTTCACTTGATTAGAAAGAGAACCTGGAAAGACAGGTACTGCAATTGGGTAGAGTTTTTTAACTGCAATCATTGATGCTAGTCCATCGAAATCCGTTCCCTCATGGGTAATTACTATATCCATAAATTAGTGCACCTCAACTTTCCTCAAAAGACCTGCTTAGTCTACAAAACCTATTTTATTATTATACCACAAAGGTTTTGATAAAAAAAGTAAAAAAAAATTGCAGCTCACTTATGCTGCAATTTGTCTGAACATATTACCTTAATTCTTCATTCTCGGATCAAGGGCATCCCTCAAACCATCTCCTAAAAGGTTAAAACCAAGTACCGTCAGTGCAATTGCAAAACCTGGAAATAATGTATACCATGGGGCTGTCCGTAAATAGCTTAATCCTTCATTAATAATAGAACCCCAACTTGGAATCGGTTCTTGCACTCCTAATCCAAGGAAACTTAAACCTGCTTCAGCCATAATTGCCCCTGCAACACCCATCGTTACGGAAACAATCATTGGAGCCATACAGTTTGGTAAAATATGTTTTAAAATAACACTATGAGTTTTTGCTCCCAACGCCCGCGCAGATTCAACAAATTCTTTTTCACGGAGTGATAATACTTGACTGCGAATAATCCTGGCTTTTCCAGTCCAACCAGCTACACTCATAGCCAGAAAAACATTAAATAATCCTGGACCTAAGGCAACACGAACTGCTATAATAAAGAGCAATCCTGGAAAGGCCATCACAATATCAGTAAAGCGCATAATTAACATGTCAACTTTACCACCAAAATAACCAGCAAGAGCACCTAAGGTCATACCAATGACTAATGTAATAAATTCAACCACAAATCCTACTGTCATCGATATTCGGGCTCCATATATAATCCGACTCAAAATATCTCTACCATAATAATCTGTCCCGAACCAATGAGCTTTAGAAGGAGGTTTAACACTCTCCAGTAAATTAATCTGAACTGGATCATAAGGCGCGAGAAGTGGTGCAAAAATTGCAATTAGAGCCAGCCCTATGATCAGCGCTAATCCAAACATAGCAGTTGGATTCTTCTTTAACCGCATCCATGCATCATACCAAAGACCATGAACCTGACCCATCTTATCATCTTGAATTTTAAGATTCGTCATCAAAACCCCTCCTTCCTCTAGTCATAGCGAATTCTTGGATCAAGAATTCCATATGTCAAATCAACAAAAAGATTCGCAAAAACAAAAATAATCGCCCCTACCAATACTGAACCTGCGATAACTAAAAAATCTCGTTTATTAATTGCCATCACCACATAACGACCAAACCCAGGTATTGCAAAGATCGTCTCAGTTAAAACAGAACCATTTAAGTAAGAAGCAAACTGCATTCCAAGAATTGTTATAATCGGAATCATTGCATTTTTCAAAGCATGCTTAAATATGACCACCTTTTCAGCCAAACCCTTTGATTGGGCGGTACGAATATAATCCTGACGAATCACTTCTAACATGGTAGAACGGGTCATCCTTGCTAAAAAAGCAGCAGATCTGGTACCTAAAGTAATTGCAGGTAAAATCCAATATTTAAGACTACCATCTCCGATCCCTGAGATAGGTAACCATCCTAAGGTCATACCAAATACAAAAACAAGTATAAGACCAAACCAAAATACCGGAGTAGAGATAAAAATAAGTGCAAAAACCATCGCTGCCCGATCAATCCAGGTATTGTGATAAACAGCAGCAATAATTCCAATCAATATCCCCATCGTGCTCGCAACTATCATTGTTGAGAAAGCTAATTTTGCAGTTACGGGCAATTTTGCTAGAATATCTTTAGTAACTGAGCGATGTGTAACATATGATTTCCCCAAATCTCCCTTTATAACACGACCAACATAACGAACAAATTGAATATGCCATGGATCATCTAAATGCAATTCTGCTCGGATTCTTTCAATTACTTTATCATTGGCACGCTGGCCCATCATATTAGAAATCGGGTCACCTGGAATAACAAACATGAGCAAAAATGTAATAATTAGCACACCAAGGAGAACTGGAACTATTAAAAACAAGCGGCGAATAATATACTCTATCATCGATCTCTTCACTTCCTTTCTCGTAAAATGAATAATAATAATATGATTCGTCCACAAAAAGTATTTAGTCGCACTCCCAT
>JAGMES010000050.1 GCA_023128035.1 Halanaerobiales bacterium
AATAAAACTTTTAACTGTCCAGTTAATTTGATAATTGAGAACCAAAGTAAATTTATAAAATTAGAACAAATTTTATCAAATGAAAAAGTATTTATTGATATCAGTATTTTTAAAGATCCAAGGGAATTTGAACTAATAAAAAAAATAAAGCCAATTTTTATAGATTTTCTAGAACTATTTAATTTTACAGAGAAAGAAGCTCTAAATTTATATAATTGACTTCCTGCATATTTAAATTTTTCTTTGATGGAAGAATGGAAAAATAATGGTGAACACTATCGAAAGTTAGAAGACTTTTTTAAGGAACTTGATAGTCCTTGGGATGAAATCGGAAAAAAGGAAAGAGAATGGCTCCACTATTATGCTTGGTTAAAAAAATAAGTAGATGAACCGATGTTTACTGAGAGTTTCGGTTTGCGACAAGTCTATATTCCTTTAAGAGGCTTTTATTATAAAAAATAGGATATGTAGAAAAATTTTCTAAAGGTAATGGATTGAATAATGGAAGTCAGAAAGTAGTAATAGACTTAGAAAAAGAGTTAGAAAATTGGTTGGAAAGCTCTGATAAAAAAGATAATTTAAGAATCATAAGTGGTGGTCCTGGATATGGGAAAACATCTTTCTTAAAGATGTTTGCTGTAAAACAGATAGAGAAAGCGAACAGAAAAGTTTTGTTTATACCACTTCATCTTTTTTAGGTTAATGACGATCTTAGAAATGGAATATCTGAATTCATTAGATATAATGAGCGTTTATCTTCTGATCCTTTAGAAGAAGAAAAATTACTAATAATTTTTGATGGTTTAGATGAATTGGCTATGCAAGGGAAGGCGCTAGCTGATGTTGCTAATGATTTTGTGGATAATTTGCAAAGAGAATTGTTAATGATTAATCAGAGGGATAGACGTTTACAGGTATTACTTAGCGGACGAGAGGTTATAATTCAGGCGAATAAGAATAAATTTAGAAAAGAAAAACATGTATTGTATGTACTTCCATATAATATAGATAAGAATGAAGGATATATAGATGATAATGATTTATTAGAAGAAGACCAACGAGATAAATGGTGGAGTAATTATGGAAAGGTTAAAGGTCATGAATATGATGGTTTACCTGATAAATTAAAAACAATGGATCTAGACGAAATAACAGCTCAACCATTGTTAAATTATTTAGTAGCATTAAGTTTTGAAAGAGGAGAAATTGATTTTTCTACAGATATAAATCTTAATGAAATTTATTATGATTTATTAAAAGAGGTATATAATAGGAGTTATGAAAAAACTCATACCACTGTTAAGAATATTGAGCTTGAACAATTTACTAGGATTTTAGAGAAGCTGAAAAGGGAAATTTGGCTACTGATAAGAAATTTGAGTTTACCCATAAAAGTTTTGGCGAGTATTTAACTGCTAGGAAAATAATGAGTAAAATTAAATTAGTTCATGAGGAACTAGAAAGGTATGAAAAATCGTATGATGATAGAGGTTGGAATCAAGATAAGTGTTTAATGGAATGGGTTAAACTATTTGGCCCTATAGAAATAGATATAGATTTATTTAAATTTATAAATAATGAAATAAAGTTGAATTTTAGATATAACAAAGAATATATTGAAAATTTACAGGGTACTATAATTAAATTAATTACCTTTATGCTGCATAAAGGTATGCCGATGAAGAGAATAGAGAATATTTCGACATATGCTGATGAGAATAAACAAGCTATAAACTCAGAAAAGGCTTTATTGATTATTCTAAGCGCTATGGCGAAGTTTACAAAATGCAAAATTACACTTAGCTTGTTTAAGGAGAGCAAATCTAATAGAAACCGATTTAAGTGAAGCAGATTTAAGTGAAGCAGATTTAAGAGGAGCAAATTTAAGTGGAGCAGATTTAGAGAAGGCAAGATTATTTAAAAGCGACCTAGAAAAAGCAAAAAACTGGAAACTTGCAAAGGGTTTAGTTAAATTTATAGCGTTTTAGATTTAAGCTGAAAAATTGTGGGTGGTCTGGAAAATTAGTGTCATCGGAGATCAAGACCTCTCTTGATGTTAATAGAAATATTAACTGGTAGGAGAACTAATGATAGTTATTATTATTGATACTATCATTATAACTTGGAATTTTTAGAGAAAAGCTATTTTTAAAATTTTTTTAAGGTGCTAGTAACAACAATTGAAAACAGAACATTTTATGTAAGATAAATAGTATAAAAACTATATAAATCTAAAAAATATTAAAAGTAACACTATAATAAAAACGAATTATAGTGTTATAATGTGGTGGTCAAATAAGCCACAATTCATTGTCAATTGCTTTAAAAAATACATAATAAGGAATTATAATGGCTATTGCGTTCATGTTTATAGAAATCAGCTAGACGGATAGATTTTTAAAGCAAATTATAAACAAACCCCTAACAAGCAAGTTAGAGGTTTGAAAATTATCATTTAGTTTGCTAATCTAGTTCTCTTTTTAATCGAATTAATTGTGAAAGAGGAAGTCGAGTAACTTCTGCGATAAATTTTTCGGAGACATTACGTTTTAACATTTCTATTGCAATTTGTTGGCTATTTTGGTTAGCACCTTCAACCTTAGATTGTTCTTGCATTTTTTTTAGAGTTCTCGCAAAGTTGGAAACCATATCATCCACCTCCTTAGAATTAAAGGATGAATCTATTATTTCAGCAATATTATCAAGTATTTCATTTGAAACTGAAGAAAGGATAATTTTATCAATCCAGGTAGTTAATAATTGAAATTGATCAGGTTCTAAGTGTCTCATTACATTACACACTGCTTTAAACCTTTCTTCAATTTCTATTATATCATATTCTTGATCTAATAGAAATATTGAGCTTATGGTGTTAGATAATTTGATTAGATCTCTTTTTTTGTAGCGGTTCACATCAATAAGAATGTCTCGCCAAATTTCAACCATGTATAAAAGTAGGCGATAAGGCATTTGAAAATCAACAGAGGATTGTAACTCCATTAATATGTAAAAAATTACATCTTGATCTTTGATTTTTAATCGATAAACAAAATCAGCTTCTTTTTTATTAAAATCTTGCAGGATATAGGATTTATCAACTCTAATCATGGCAGATTCGTCAATTTTATTGACCCAACCTTTCTTAACAAAGTTTCGTAATAATTCCATAAAGATTTTTTTGCTGGAAAGGAGATACTTATAACCGGTATCATGCTGATGGTGAATTTGATTTTCATTATTATGGTCATCAATCATGTCAATCGCCGCCTTTATTTGGTATATAAGATATCATATCAGAATAATAATTGGCTGTGGGCGTAAAGTTAAGAGAACATAAAAACATATTTTGGATAACTTTAGCTAATACAGTTATTAACTAAATTCATTGTCATATTAGTTTTATAACTCAGCAAATGAAAATTTGAGTATGATAATACTCTTGCTATATATTGATTTCTAGGATTGTTACTTTCATTAACTACATTATAAAATAAACGGAGGTAAACCATGAATAACCCAACAACTTTGAATACCAACAACACCAGCCAATTTGCTGTAGAAGAGCAATACTGGCTAACAAAATTATCTGGCGACTTATCAAAATGCACTTTACCCTATGACTTTAAAAAAACAGAGAAAAGAAAAGTTAATTTCGAAAAAGTAAACTTCGACTTTACTGCCGAAATTAACGCTAACTTCATGCGTCTAAGAAACGGTTCTGATGCAAGACTACATATGATCTTAATTACTGGATTAGTAGTTTTCTTAAAGAAATACACAGATATGGATGATATCATTATCGGAACTCCTATCTATAAGCAGGACATTGAAGGTGAATTCATCAATACAGCATTAACTTTGCGAAATCAATTGAAAGAAAATATGACCTTCAAAGAACTATTACTTGAGGTTAGAAGAACGATTGCTGAGGCAGACAAGCATCAAAACTACCCTATGGAGATGTTGCTACAAAAGTTAAATATGTCAGTTACCGATGATGAGTTTTCACTCTTTGATATCGCACTTTTATTGGAAAACATTCAGGATAAGAAATATATTGAGCAGACTAAACCAAATCTGATATTTTCTTTCATACGCAATGACGATAGAGTTGAAGGATTTGTTGAAGTAAACTTATCATTATATAAAAAGAGTACCATCGAAAGAATGATAGAACATCTAACTCAAATATTTACAGAATCTTTCAACAATATTGATATACTGCTAAACAAGATAAATCCACTCACTAATGAAGAGACCAATCTATTATTGATTGATTTTAACAATACAGATGCAAATTATCCGATTGATCAGACAGTTCATGAATTGTTCGAGAAACAAGTCACCAAAACACCTGATAATATCGCAGTTATTGCACCAACAATTGATGGTGTAGAAGAAAAACTGACATATCGAGAGTTGAATGAAAAAGCAAATCAGCTGGCACGTTTTCTAAAGAAAAAAGGTGTGACAACTGAAACAGTAGTTGGAATCATGATGGAACGATCTCTTGATATGGTTATAAGCTTACTTGCGATCATGAAAGCTGGAGGAGCTTATCTTCCAATACAGCCAGGTCTACCAAAAGAACGGGTCTTATATATGCTAAAAGATGCTAATGCTAAAATTTTAATCAGTGATAGTCAAGCAATGAAGGAGATTCAATTTACTTCTTTGGAAAACTTTGAGTCGAATGAAAATATTAAGATTGTAGTAACTGAATCTAGAGGACATATAGAAGCTTTTGATAAACTGCCTATGCCTGATAGATCCCTGATAACGTTGAAAAATTATCGAAATAAGATTGGTATGGCAAGTGTAACAAACTGTATCTCTATTCAAAGCACAAGAGGTTGTCCATATAAATGTCTGTATTGCCACAAAATCTGGTCCAAGTTCCATGTACATAGAAGTGCAAACAATATCTATACTGAAATTGAGTACTATTATAAGAATGGAGTTAGAAATTTTGCCTTTATTGATGACTGTTTTAACCTTGATAAAGAAAATGGAATAAGATTATTTAAGATGATAATCAATGATAAATTGGATATTCAGATCTTTTTCCCGAATGGTCTCAGAGGAGATATCCTGACACCTGATTATATCGATCTGATGGTTGAAGCGGGTACTCGTGGTATCAATTTATCATTAGAGACTGCTTCACCAAGATTGCAAAAACTTTTAAAGAAGAATTTAGATTTAGATAACTTTAAAAAAGTTATTGATTATATTACGTCTCAGCATCCAAATGTGATTTTAGAGATTGCTACTATGCATGGATTCCCTACAGAAACAGAAGAAGAAGCGATGATGACATTAGACTTTATTAAAGAAGTTAAGTGGCTTCATTTTCCCTATATTCACATATTAAAAGTATTTCCGAATACTGAGATGGAAGAGTTTGCTTTGGCAAATGGGGTCTTAAAAGAAGATATTTTGATCTCTAAAGATCGAGCTTTTCATGAATTACCAGAAACATTGCCATTTCCAAAAAGCTTTACTAGAAAATATCAATCAATGTTTATGAATGAATATTTCTTAAACAAAGAACGTTTAAAGCATGTATTACCAGTTCAGATGAAGATATTGAGTGAGGAAGCTTTATTACAAAAATATAATGCGTATTTGCCTGTAGAGATCAAAAACATTGGGGATTTAATTGATTTTGCGCAACTTGGCGATATTGAGTTACCAGAATTTACTGTTAAAAATAATAATGATCAAATATCTATCTTTGACCGGGAAATAGTAAAAAGAGAAGTAAAACCTCAAAGTAAAAAAATCTTATTGTTGGATTTATCACAACACTTTAGCTCCAAAAGCATGTTGTATAAGGTTACTGAACAACCATTGGGCTTGATTTATCTGATGACCTACTTAAAAGAGAAGTTTGGAGATCAGATTGATGGTTGGGTATATAAATCTGGAAATGACTTTGATAGTTATGCAGAGTTAAAAGCCTTAATAGATAAGTATCAGCCTGATATGATTGGAATCCGTACTTTAACATTCTTTAAAGAGTTTTTCCATGAGACAGTTTCACTCTTAAGACAATGGGGTGTTGAGGTTCCGATTATTACCGGTGGACCTTATGCATCAAGTGATTATGATACAATTTTAAAAGATAAAAATGTTGATGTAGTGACATTTGGTGAAGGTGAGTATACGTTAGCAGAGTTAGTTGAAGAGATGCTTAAAAATGATTTTAAACTACCTAAGGCTGATATTCTTAAGAATATTAAAGGTATTGCATATGCAGAGTATCCAGTAACTCTAGAAAATAAAGATCAATCAAATGAGATCATTCTATTAGATCAAATGAAAGAATGCATAGCTAGGGAAGAAACAGCAGACTTAGAATTAAATATTTCTGGAAATAATCTGGCATATGTGATGTACACTTCTGGTTCGACTGGAAAACCAAAAGGAGTAATGGTTGAACATAGACAGATCAATAACTGTATCTATTGGATGCAAGATAAGTTTAATTTGATTGAAGAAGATGTGATTGTTCAAAGAACAAACCTGACATTTGACCCATCTGTATGGGAGCTTTTCTGGCCACTATATATTGGTGGTAGTGTTAAACTCCTTTCAACTTATCAAGGAAAAGATGCTGAGTATTTAATGAATCTGATGGCTGAAGACAATGGATTAACAATGATGTATTGTCCAGCCACAATGGTTTCTGCGATGACATATCTTTTAAATAAGATGACTGATAAGCCAAAGTTAAAGCTTCCATGGCTACTTATTGGTGCTGAACCTATTAGTATGGAGGTTGTTAAAAACTTTTATAAGTATTATAATGATAAAATTGTAAATACATATGGCCCTACAGAGTGTACAATTAATAATACCTATTATGATCTTGAACGTGATGACTCTCGTGCAATCGTGCCAATTGGAGAACCAGTTCATAATAATAAAATTTATATTCTGTCGAATGACTCGCAGTTAAAACCGATAAATGTTCCTGGAGAGATCTGTATTGCTGGTCAAAGCGTAGCCAGAGGATATATAAACAATTCTGAAAAAACAGAGGCGAGTTTTATTGAGAATCCTTTTGGTGAAGGCAAATTATATAAAACCGGTGATATCGGTAGATGGCTTGATGATGGCAATATCGAGATAATGGGTAGAGTGGATGAACAGGTTAAGATTAGAGGATATCGAATTGAGCTTGGAGAGATTGAGACTGCTATTTTACGTAATCCTGCTGTCAATGATTGTGTTGTAGTTGTTAAAGATAGTTCAGAAGCAAATAAAGATATCAAGGTTTGTAAAAAGTGCGGAGTCACTACAAAATATCCTGGTGTAACAATTAATGAAGAAGGATTATGTGATGTCTGTCTTGATTATGACGAATATAAGACATATATTGATCAATATTTTGGAACATTTACAGATTTGGAAGAGAAAATTAGAACAGAAACCACAGCTAAAGAATCAAAATATGATTGTCTCTTAATATACAGTGGTGGTAGAGGATCAGCCTATGCATTATATAACTTAGTTGAGAAAGGTTTTAATGTGCTCGCTTTAACTTATGATAATGGATATTTTACAAAGTCTGATCTAGAAAATATTAAGAATATAACTGCAAAACTTGGTGTTGATCATGTTCTCTTGACCCATAAAAATTCTGATCAAATCTTGAAAGAAAGTATGGACGTGGCGAATACGGTTTGTCGGGGATGTTATCATACATCATCTTCCCTTGCAGGAGAATATGCATATAATCATAATATCAAAGTTGTCATTGGAGCGACATTATCTAGAGGACAGATTATCGACAATAAATTATTTATGTGGCTTAAGCAAGGCATTAAAGATATAGATGAAATTGAAAATAAGATTTTTGATTTTGCAAAGAATGCGCCTGAGATGGATAAGAAAATATTTGAACACATTGATATTGATCTTGTAAGTAATAAATCAGTTCATGACAAAGTTAAATTTATAGATTTTTATCGTTATATAGATATTTCAAATGAAGAGATAATCTCTTATTTGGATGAGAAAGATGAATATTGGAAGTCTAGAAAGAGATTTGCAATCTATTCAACCAACTGTCCAATTAAACAGATTGGTGATTTTGGTCATCTAAAAAATACAAGATATCATTACTATGGAAGTGCTACAAGTTGGGAGAAACGTTTGAGACATATTACTTTAGAAAATCTTAAAGAAGATTTAAATTGTAATGGGACTAAAAAGGGTTATGAGAATTTTATTAATAAAATTGGATTTGAAGAAGATCAAACTCTAGAGAAGAAAGATAAATATCTTGTAGCATACATGGTCTCAGATCAAGAGATCGTGGAAGCAGATCTGAGAGATTTTCTGGTCAAAGAAATACCTGAATATATGGTTCCTGGGTTCTTCATGCAACTAGATGAAATACCATTAACTGCAAATGGTAAAGTTGATAAAAAAGTTCTGCCATTGCCTGAAAGATCTCGCCGTAGATCAGGGGCAACTTATGTGGCTCCAGAAAATGATATGGAGATTAAGATTGCAGAAATATGGAAAGAGATGCTTGGCATAGATCAGGTTGGGGTTAACGATAGTTTCTTTGATCTGGGAGGTAACTCTTTAGATGTAATTCAAGTTAGCAGTAAGATGAAAGAAGATTTTGAGAAGGATATTTCTGTAGTTACTATATTTACATATCCAACGGTTCGTAAACTTTCGGAGTTTTTAAAGGCGGAGAATGAGATCAAAGAGATTGACCGTACAGAAAAACTTAATCAGGGCAAAAACCGTCTCAAACAAAGAAGACAGAAACTAAGAAAGTAAATTATAATTGTAAAATTCTCTGATAGATGGAGGGATAGTTTATGAAAAAAGTATTACAAAATCTCATTTATGAGAGCGTTGATCATTACCCAGATCATATTGCAATTGAGTATGGTCAAAAATCTTTAACATATCGAGAACTTGATAATTATTCTAATATAATTGCAAACTTTATTTTATCAAAAGGTTTAAAAAAAGAAGCAATGATAGGAATATTAGTTGAAGATCGAAGTGTACAAATCTTTCTCATGCTGGGAATCTTAAAAGCGGGATGTATCTTTGTACCATTTGATCCTGCTTACCCATTAAAGAGAACCGAATTGATGGTGAGTCAGGTTGATCTTGATTTATTTTTTGCTGATACTAAATATAGTGAAATTTTTAATGGTCTGGATATTTGTGATCCTACTGAAATGCTTAAAGATATTTCATCAAATTCATCTTTATCAAAACGTCCGGATATAGAATATCAAATGGATCAAAAAATGTATATTTATTTTACTTCTGGTTCTACAGGAACGCCCAAAGGAATTTTGGGCTCCTGTAAGGGTTTACTTCAGTTTGTAATGTGGGAGATTGATACATTTAACGTTACCCCTAGATTTCGAATTACTCAATTAGCTTCTCCTGCATTTGATGCAAGTTTGAAAAATATCTTTGTACCCCTATGTGCAGGTGGGACAATCTGTATTCCTGAAAATAGAGAAATAATCTTAGATGTGACGAAATTTATCCAATGGATTGATGATTCGAAAGTAAATATGCTCCAGTGCGTTCCAAGTCTCTTTAGGTTATTAGTTTCAGGTAATTTGACAAATAATCATTTTAAAGAACTAAAATATATCTTATTGGCTGGTGAGAAACTTAGTCCCAAAAATTTTGTTAAATGGTATGAAATTTTTGATGAAAGAGTACAGATTGTCAATCTCTATGGCCCTACAGAGACAACATTGGTTAAAACATTCTATTTAATTCAAAAATCAGACACAGCTAAGAGTACTATCCCTATCGGAAAACCGATGAGAGGTGCTAGAATTATTATATTAGATGAAAATATGAATATCTGTGAAGAGGGCCAGAGTGGCGAGATATATATTCGAACTCCATATATGACATTAGGCTATTTTAATGATCCTGAGTTGACGAAAGAGAAGTTTATCCAGAATCCTTTTAATGATAATCTCAAAGATCTGATCTATAAGACTGGTGATTTAGGTCGCTGGATGTTTGATGGTAATCTTGAGTTCATAGGTAGAAAAGATTTTCAAGTTAAGATACGTGGTGTCAGAATTGAGCTTGGAGATATTGAAAACCATTTATTAGATTATAGCGGTATAAAGGAGACTGTCGTAATCGATAAAGAGGATGTAGAAGGTGAAAAATATCTCTGTGCTTATTTTGTGGCAGATCAAGAAATACCAGCGGCTGATCTTAGAAATCACTTATCCTTACATTTACCTGAGTATATGATTCCTGCTTATTTTATAAGGGTTGAAAAACTGCCTTTAACTCCAAATGGAAAGATTGATAGAAAGGCTTTGCCTGAACCTGATAATAATTTACTTATCGAGGTAGAATACATAGCACCCCGAAATGAGGTTGAGTCAAAATTAGCAAAAATATGGTCTGAAATCTTAAGATTAGAAAAAGTAGGGGTGACAGCTAATTTCTTTACTATCGGAGGACATTCTTTAAAAGCAACAGCTGTTGTTTCTGAAGTTTTTAAAGAGTTTAATGTAGAACTTCCTTTACGGGAGATATTTAAGACTCCAACTATCGAAGATTTGGCGAAATATATAAGTGGAGCTGAAAAGAGTATCTATAATTCTATTATAGATGTTCAAAAGGGAGATTACGCAGATGGGTATTATCCATTATCTTCAGCTCAGAAGAGATTATATCTTTTAAATCAGCTTGAAGGAATGAAGACCGGTTATAATATCACTGGTGTTTATCAAATCCAAGGGCTAGATAGAGATAAGTTTGAAGATGTAGTGAAAACATTGGTTAAAAAACATGAAACTTTCAGGACATCATTTGAAATGAAAGATGGAGAATTAGTGCAAAGAATCCATGATGATTTAGAATTTGAAATTAAATATATAACACTCAAAAATGAAGAAAGATTTGATGAGATTCTTAAAGAGTTTATCAGACCATTTGATTTAAGCAAAGCACCACTCTTTAGAGTAGGACTAATAGATGATGGAGATCAGGAGTTTTTAGTATTTGATATGCATCATATTATCTCGGATGGAACGTCAATGGGGATATTAATTGATGATTTTGTTAGTTTATATAATGGAATTGAACTAACGGATTTAAGGATTCAGTATAAGGACTTTGCGATCTGGCAGAATGACTTATGTAACTCGGAAATTTTCAAAGAGCAGGAAGAGTATTGGGTAGAAAGATTTAGTCAGGATGATGAATATCCAGTTTTAAATATGCCAACAGATTACCCAAGACCTTCAATTATGAGTTTCGAAGGTAATACTATATCCTTCAGATTTGATAAGGAACTAACAGATCAATTGATTAAACTTGCTAATAAAAATGGTGCAACACTTTATATGGTATTGCTTGCATCATATAATATCTTATTGTCAAAATACACTGGTCAGGAAGATATTATCGTAGGTTCACCAATAGCAGGTAGACCTCATGCGGATTTGAAGAATATCATCGGGATGTTTGTTAACACTTTAGCAATGAGAAATATGCCTGAGGGTGGTATTAGTTTTACAGAATTTCTGGCCCGGGTTAAAGAAAACGCACTTACAGCTTATGAAAATCAAGATTATCAGTTTGAAATGTTGGTAGATAAGCTAGACTTACGAAGGGATTTGAGTAGAAATCCTCTATTTGATGCAATGTTCGTGCTGCAAAATATGTCATTACAGCCATCAGCGCAAATGATAGATGATCTAAGATTTACTCCTTATGGAATTGAAAAGAACATATCAAAATTTGATCTTACTTTAAATACATGGGAGAGTAATGAAGAGATTTATTGCAATCTACAATATTGTACCAAACTATTCAAAAAAGAAACGATGGAAAGGTTCATTGGACATTTTCGAAATATTGTAACCCAAATCGTAGAGAATTCAGATAGAAAGTTAATGGAGATCACAATGATCTCAGAGAGTGAAAAAGAAGAATTGATCTACAAATTAAACGATACAAAAACTGATTACCCTAGAGATAAAACAATTCCACAGATTTTTGAAGAACAGGTTAAAAACAATCCAGATAAGATTGCCTTAATTTTTGAAGATCAACGGATGACTTATTTAGAGCTAAATGAGAGATCTAATCAACTGGGTAGAACTTTAATTACAAAAGGTGTGAAAGCAGATAAGATTGTTGGTTTGATGGTAGAGCGATCTTTTGAGATGATTATCGGCATACTTGGTATTTTAAAGGCTGGAGGGGCTTATCTTCCAATTGATCCAGAAAATCCAGTGGCAAGGATTGAGTACATCTTAAAGGATAGTGAAACAGATATAATAGTCGCAGAACCTTCTTTGACTGAAAAAATTCAATTTGCTGGTGATGTAATAAATATTGCTGATGAAAATATCTATACACAAAGTTTTGCTAATTTAGAAATTGAGATTGATTCAAGTAATTTAGCTTATGTGATTTACACTTCTGGAACTATTGGAAAACCAAAAGGTAACTTAACAAGCCATTATAATATTGTTCGGGTAGTAAAAGATACAAATTATATTGAGATTAATCATGAGGATCGTTTGTTACAGTTATCGAATTATGCTTTTGATGGTTCAACCTTTGATATTTATGGCGCTTTACTCAATGGTGCCAAATTGGTTTTGGTACCGAAAGAGATCTTATTAGATGTATGTAATTTAGCAAAATTAATAAAAGAACAAGAGATTAGTGTGACTTTTATAACAACAGCATTGTTTAATATGCTGGTTGATACTAATATAAAATGTTTTGAAAAAGTAAGAAAAATTCTTTTTGGTGGAGAGAGAGTTTCTGTTTCCCATGTTCAAAAGGCATTGAACTATTTAGGTACAGATCGACTAATTCACGTATATGGGCCAACCGAAAGCACAGTCTTTGCAACCCATTACTTCATCAACGAAGTTAAAGAACATGTGGAGACAATTCCAATAGGTCTTCCGATAGCTAATACCCAGGTTTATATCTTAGATAAAGATAATCAACTTTGCCCCATTGGGGTTGTAGGTGAACTGTGCATCTCTGGTGATGGTTTGGCTAAAGGGTATTTGAATAGACCTAACTTAACTGATGAAAAATTTATCTCCAATATGTTGGTAGAGAATGCTGCTAGAATCTATAGAACTGGGGATTTAGCTAAACGATTAGCAGATGGCAATATCGAGTTTATAGGTAGAATTGACACGCAAGTAAAGATCAGAGGTTTTAGGATAGAATTAGGTGAGATTGAAAAGAGATTATTAGATCATAATCTTATCTCTGAGGCAGTAGTAATTGATCTTACTGATTCAACTGGTAGCAAATATCTTGCTGCATATGTTGTTATTGATAGTGAGTGTGAAACTGAAATAAGTCTAGAAATAAGAAGTTTTCTATCCAAAGAACTCCCAGAGTATATGATCCCACTTTATTTAATCCAATTAGACAAGTTACCATTGAACCGAAACGGTAAAGTTGATCGTCAGGCATTACCAGAGCCAGATATTAGTGTTAAGGCTAAGGAATATGTGGCTCCAACCAATGAAATTGAAGAAAGATTGGCAATGATCTGGTCTGAGATCCTTGGTATCCAGCAAGTTGGTATTACAGATAATTTCTTCGAATTAGGTGGACATTCTTTGAAAGCTACCGTTATGGTTAGTAGAATATTTAAAGAGTTTAATGTAGATCTCCCGATCAGAGAGGTATTTAAAACTCCAACAATTAAAGAGCTTGCACAATATATTTCAAATGCAGATGAGAATATTTGTGCATCTATAAAGAAAGTGGAAGAGTGTGAGTATTATCCATTATCTTCTGCACAAAAGAGAATGTATCTCTTAAATCAATTCGAAGAAATGAAAACAGGTTATAATATGCCTTCTGTTATGAAAGTTGAAGGGGATTTAGATAAAGTACATTTTGAAAAAGTTATCAAAGAATTGATCAGAAGACATGATGCATTTCGGACATCTTTTGAAATGATTGCTGGTGAAGTGGTTCAGAGGATTCATGCTGATGTGAATTTTAAAATTGCGTACATAAATATTGATGATAAGAAGACAGAGGAACAGATCTTTAAAGATTTTATAAGACCTTTTGATCTAAGTCAGGCACCTTTGCTAAGAGTCGGATTAATTGAGTCTGATGATAAAGCATTACTTATCTTTGATATGCACCATATTATCTCTGATGGGATGTCTATGCAGATATTGACAGGTGAATTCGTTAAGTTATACACAGGAATTGAATTACCTGAGTTAAGGATACAGTATAAGGATTTTGCGTTCTGGCAGAATGATCTATTTAATTCAGAAATATTTGATCAGCAGGAGAAATATTGGTTAACAAGGTTTGGAGAGGATATCCCAGTTTTAAATATGCCTACTGATTACCCAAGACCTGCAATAATGAGTTTTGCAGGTAACACCATACCTTTTGCATTTGAAAAAGAAATCACTGATGAATTGAATAAGTTAGCCACAGAAAATGGTGCAACCCTGTATATGGTACTTCTCGCATCCTATAATATCCTATTGTCGAAATACTCAAATCAAGAGGATATCATAGTGGGGTCGCCAATAGCTGGTCGTCTTCATGCAGATTTGACAAATATAATCGGTATGTTTGTTAATACTTTAGCAATGAGAAACATACCATCTGGTCATCTGACTTTCAGAGAATTTTTAAATAATCTAAAAGAAAATGCTCTAGCGGCTTACGAAAATCAGGATTATCAATTTGAAATGTTAGTTGATAAGCTAGATTTGCGTAGAAATATGAGTAGAAATCCTCTATTCGATACTATGTTCGTTCTGCAAAACGCCGAGATGAATTTGCAACTAGAGCCAACTGACCAGGTGGAAACTAATTTAAGATTTCTTACCTTTGGGTTTGAAAATAAGATCTCTAAATTTGACCTTACTTTAAATGCATGGGAAAGTAATGAAAATATTCGTTGTAATTTACAGTATTGTACTAGGTTATTTAAGAAAGAAATGATGGAAAGGTTAATTGAACATTTTCAAAATATTATAACTCAGATCATAGAGAATCCAGATAGAAAATTAATGGAAATCACCATGATCACAGATACTGAAAAAGAAGAATTGATCTACAAACTTAACGATACGAAGACAGAGTATCCTAAACAGAAAACAATTCAGCAGATTTTTGAAGAGCAAGTAGAGAAGAGTACAGATAATGTTGCCCTTAAATATAGAGATCAAGAGATGACTTATTTGGAGTTAAATAATAAGTCCAACCAATTGGCTAGAGTTTTAAGAGAAAAAGGGGTTGGCCCAGATAAAATTGTTGGTTTGATGGTAGAACGTTCTTTTGAGATGATTATTGGTATATTGGGTATTTTAAAGGCGGGAGGCGCTTATCTGCCAATTGATCTAGAAAATCCAGTAGCAAGGATTGTGTTTATCTTAAAAGATAGTGGTACTGATCTTTTAGTCATACATTCAAATCTATCTACATTGATAGAAGATATCCAATTTGATGGTGAAGTAATAGATATCAAGGATAAAGCAATTTCACAGAGTACAGCCAATATTGAAACCGAGGCTAAATCATTTAATTTGGCGTATGTGATTTATACCTCAGGAACTACCGGAAAACCGAAAGGTAACTTAACATCCCATCATAATATTGTCAGAGTAGTAAAAGATACAAATTATATCGAAATCACTGATGAAGACAATTTGTTACAGTTATCTAACTATGCTTTTGATGGCTCGACCTTTGATATTTATGGTGCTTTACTTAATGGTGCTCAACTTGTTATGGTACCGAAAGAGACATTGTTAGATGTATCTGAGTTATCAGAATTAATACGAGAAGAAGAGATCACTGTTACTTTTATAACAACTGCTTTATTTAATATGTTGGTTGATACCAATATTGAGTGCTTTGAGGGTATAAGAAAAATCCTCTTTGGAGGTGAACGGGTATCTGTTCAGCATGTTCAAAAGGCATTAGAATATTTAGGTAAAGATCGTTTAATTCATGTATATGGGCCAACCGAAAGCACAGTCTTCGCAACCTATTACTTTATTAATGAAGCCCAAGAAAATGTAGAGACAATTCCTATAGGTCTTCCGATAGCTAATACCCAGGTTTATATTTTAGATAAAGATGATCAGCTTTGCCCTATTGGAGTTGTAGGTGAGTTATGTATCTCTGGAGATGGATTGGCGAGGGGTTATCTGAATCGATCTGAGCTAACAAATGAAAAATTTATTCCGAATATGTTAACGGATAATAGTGATATAGCCGGAGATAGAATCTATCGAACTGGAGATTTGGCGAACCGTTTAGCAGATGGTAATATCGAGTTTGTAGGTAGAATTGACATGCAAGTAAAAATCAGAGGTTTTAGAATTGAATTGGGTGAGATTGAAAAGAGATTACTAGACCATGAAGAAATCTCCGAGACAGTGGTGATAGATCTTACAGATTCAACAGGTAGCAAATATCTTGTTGCTTACTATGTTGTAGAAAGTGAGTGTGCGTGTGCTAGTGAGGAGAGTTTAGATTTAAGGATTTATCTTTCCAGGGAATTACCAGAGTATATGATTCCATTACACTTTATCAAATTAGATAAATTACCACTGAATAGAAATGGTAAAGTTGATCTACTTACATTACCAGAGCCAGATATCAGTAGAATTGCCAAAGAGTATGTAGCTCCAACTAATGAGATTGAAGAAAGATTGGCAATGATCTGGTCTGAAATCCTTGGGATTAAGAAGATAGGTATCACAGATAATTTCTTTGAATTAGGTGGACATTCTTTGAAAGCGACCTCAATGGTTAGCAGTGTATTTAAAGAGTTCAATGTACAACTCCCGATTAGAGAGGTCTTTAAAACTCCAACAATAGATAAACTTGCTCTTTATATTTTAAATGCAGATGAGAATATTTATAGATCTATTAAGATAGTCGATGATATTGAACGTATCCATTACCCATTATCTTCGGCTCAAAGGAGATTGTATGTATTAAATCAACTCGAAGGAATGAAAACTGGATATAATATGCCTTCTGTCTTGAGAGTAGAAGGTGATTTAGACAGAGAACGTTTTGAAAATATCATCAAAAAATTGATCACCAGACATGATGCATTTAGAACATCGTTTGAAGTGATAGATGGTGAAGTGGTTCAGAAGATTTATGAAGATGTAGATTTTGCTATCACTTATTTGGATTTAGAAGGTCGAAAGTCTGAGGTAGAAAGAACAATAAAAGAGTTTGTGAAACCTTTTGATCTAAGTCAGGCACCATTACTTAGAGTCGGGCTGATTGAGTCAGATGACGAAACAATACTTATCTTTGACATGCATCATATCATCTCTGATGGGGTCTCAATGGAGATATTGATAAATGAGTTTCTTAAACTATATGCAGGAACTGAACTATCAGAATTAAGGGTTCAGTATAAAGACTTTGCACTCTGGCAAAATGATTTATTCAACGCGGAAAAAATCTTAAAACAAGAGGAGTATTGGTTAGGAAGATTTAATGAAGGCACTATTTCTGTATTAAATATGCCAACAGATTATGCAAGACCTTTGATTATGAGTTTTGAAGGGGCGAATTTTAGTTTTGAAATTGATCAAGAAATAACCAACAAATTATACAAAATAGCTAATCAATATGGTGCGACTCTTTATATGGTGTTACTGACAGCATTTAACGTTTTGTTGGCAAGATATACTGGGCAAGAGGATATTATAGTTGGATCTCCAATAGCTGGGAGACCGCATCCTGATCTAGGAAATATTATTGGTATGTTTGTTAATACTTTGGCGATGTGGAATAGGGCTGAGGGGGAGATGGAGTTTGGAGAGTTTCTGGCCCGGGTGAAAGAAAATGCACTCATGGCTTATGAAAATCAGGATTATCAGTTTGAAATGTTGGTACAAAAATTAGATTTACGCAGAGATATGAGTAGAAATCCGCTATTTGATGTAATGTTTGTATTGCAAACGAATCAATATTCTTCAGAAGATATTAAAGCTGATCTTAGATTTACTCCATATAGGTTTGAGAATAAGGTTTCAAAGTTTGACATTACATTAAATGCTAGAGAAAATAATGGCAGAATTACTTGCAATTTTGAGTATTGTACACGACTCTTCAAGAAAGAAACGATGGCAAGATTAGCGAGTCATTTTGGAAATCTTGTAAGTCAAATAGCTATGCATCCTGATAAGAAATTAATGGAATTTGAGATGATTGCAGTAAAAGAACGTGAACAACTACTCTATGAATTTAACGATACCAAACATGAGTATGCAGAAGATAAAACTATACATCAATTATTTGAAGAACAGGTAGACATGAATCCACACAAGGTTGCTGTGGTATATAAAGAAAAAAAACTGACTTATCATGAATTAAATCATAAAACAAATCAATTAGCACGATTCTTTATTAACAGAGGAATTGAGAAAGATCAAATTGTTGGGATTATGATGGAACGCTCAATCGAAATGTTTATTGGTATGTTGGCAGTTTTAAAAGCAGGAGGAGCTTATTTGCCAATAGATCCAAATTATCCAGATGCAAGAATTGAATATATGCTACAAGATAGTGATTCGAAGATGCTCTTAAGCATAAGCCAATGCTTAAAAGATATTGATTACTTTGGAGAAGTTATTACTATTGAAGATTTAGATTTAGCAACTTATGATGAAAATAATCCAAAAATTAAAACTACTCCAAATAATCTGGCATATGTAATCTATACTTCTGGTTCAACTGGAAAGCCTAAAGGGGTAATGATAGAACATCTTGGTATCTCTAATATGAAGACTTATTTAAATCGAGATATTGGTGTAAATGAGTCTGACAAAATTATTCAATTTGCTTCCTGTTCTTTTGATGCATCTGTTTGGGAGACTTATATGGCTTTACTCTCTGGTGCTACGTTATATATTGTTCCAGAAGATGTAATCAATGATTACAAAGAATTTGAAAGATTTATAAATGACAATGCTATTACCATGATGCTATTACCACCTATTTATTTAAGTAACTTCACTGGTGAGAATTTACCAACTTTAAAAAGGGTACTTACTGGTGGATCTGCGACAAATTATGAACTTGTAAATCGCTGGAAAGATATTGATTATATCAATGCATATGGCCCAACCGAAGCAACCATCTGTGTAACTACATGGAAAGCTCCTAAAGGTGATCTTGAAGAAAAAACAATACCTATTGGTAAACCGATCTATAATACCAAAATCTATATTCTAGACAAATATCAAAAGCTTGCTCCAATAGGTGTTCTAGGTGAAATTTGTATTGCTGGAGTTGGTATAGCTAGAGGGTATTTGAATAGACCAGAGTTGACAGCTGAGAAATTTATACCAAATCCATTTGATTCTAGCCAAAAAATCTACAAAACGGGAGATATGGGCAGATGGCTACCAGATGGAAACATTGAATTTCTTGGAAGAATAGATAATCAGGTAAAGATAAGAGGATATCGAATTGAACTTGGTGAGATTGAGCATCAATTATTAGAGCATGAAGCAATAAAAGAAGTGACAGTTATAGATAGGATAGATTCCACTCAAAGCAAATACCTGGTGGCATTTATAGTTGCATCTGATGATTTATCATCAGCTGAATTAAGAACTTATCTGGCAAACAAATTGCCAGAGTATATGATACCATCATATTTTGTAACTTTAGATCAACTTCCGTTAACTTCAAGTGGAAAAGTTGACTACCATGCATTGCCTGTAGTAGAAGAAGGATTAAGATCAAAGGCCGAATATCTACCACCAACAAGCAGAATAGAAGAGATATTGGTTGAGATTTGGAAAGAAGTCTTGGGTGTAGAGCAAGTAGGTATCAGAGATAATTTCTTTGATTTAGGTGGAGATTCAATCAAGGCAATTCAGATTTCTGCTAGATTGCAAAAGTATAATATGAAAGTCGATACAAAAGATCTGTTCCAGAATTTAACTATTGAAGAGTTAGCCGATCAAGTAAAAGTTAAGAAAAACAAAGCTGAACAGGGTTTAGTAACAGGAGAAGTTGAACTAACCCCTATTCAAAAATGGTTTTTCGCTGAAGACTATACTGATATGCATCATTATAATCAAGCTGTGATGTTATATAACCAGAAAGGCTTTGATGAAGAGATTGTCAAAAAAGTTTTTGATAAAATCATTGAACATCATGATAATTTAAGATCAGTCTTTAGAAAAGATGGCGACAAATTTCTGCAAGAGATCAGAGATATATCTGAAGAGTTATACACTTTCAAAAGAGTCGATTTTTTAGATGAAAAACTAGAATCCAATGAAATTGCTCATAAAGTTAAAGATCAAGCAAACAAGATACAAAGCAGTATTGATTTCACTGAAGGGCCATTAGTAAACTTAGGACTATTTAAAACTAATAATGGCGATCATCTACTAATTGTAATTCATCATCTTGTTGTTGACGGAGTATCCTGGAGAATTTTATTCGAAGATTTTAGAACTGCTTATCAACAGGTGATGAATGGTTTCGAGATTAAACTTCAAGAGAAGACTGATTCATTTAAAGAATGGTCAAAAGAAATACAGAAATATTCAGATAGTCCTGAACTTTTGCCGCATATTGAATATTGGAGAAAAATAGAAGAAAGTATAATTCAACCAATACAAAAAGATTTTGAATCGAAGAAAAATGATTTAAGCTGTAATCAAAACATTACTATGAATCTTTCTTTAGAAGAAACTGAGCTACTACTAAAAGATGTAAATCAAGCCTATGGAACCGAGATAAATGATATATTACTTACAGCACTTGCACTAGCTTATGAAAAATGGACTGGAAAAAATAAAGTAGCTTTTGTTTTAGAAGGTCACGGTAGGGAAGAAATAATCGAGGATATTGATATTACCAGAACTATTGGATGGTTCACTTCTACCTATCCAGTTATATTAGAAGTTAAAGAATCAGAAGATTTAGCTTATCAGATTAAATTATGTAAAGAAACTTTTCGACAAATACCAGATAAAGGAATAGGATATGGACTTCTAAAGCATCTTAGTGCTTCTGTGGGTATTGATTTTAAGTTAAAACCAGAAATATCATTTAATTATTTAGGACAATTTGATCAGGATATAAGTTCAGATTCTGAAGTATTTAGTATATCGCCGTTTTCTTCTGGAGAGCCTTTAAGTAAAAAAATTCGACGAAACTTCGCTATTGAGATAAGTGGCATGATTGCTTTAAGTAAACTAAACCTAACTTTTTCTTACAATAAGTTAGAATTCAAACAGGAGACGATTTCAAAATTTGCAGATTTCTATAAAGAAAGCCTGATAAATATTATTGATCATTGTAAGCAGCAAACAGAACAGGAACTTACCCCAAGTGATGTTGGTGATCAGGAATTAACTCTTGAAGAATTTGACTTCATTTCAGATTTTGTAGAAGATTTAGATCTAGATCTAGATTTAGATATTGACGAGGAGGATATTGTATGAAGAAAAAACAACCAATAAAAATGGTTTACCCTCTAACTCCAATGCAAGAAGGCATATTATTTCATTCTTTATTCAATAGTGAGTCAAATGCATATTTTGAGCAGATGATAATTTTTGCCGAAGGAAAAGTAGATCACAAATTATTTGAAAAAGCTTTCAACCTCTTGATTGAGAGATATGATATTTTAAGAACAATATTTTTGCATGAAAAAATAGCTAAGCCTAGACAGGTAGTGCTAAATAAACGTACTACTCGTATCACCTTCAAGGATTTCACAAACCTTGAAGGTGATGCTAAAGAATTGGCAATTAAAGAATTTAAAGAAAATGACTGGAAAAAGAAATTCAAACTCTCAAAGGATCTTCTGATGAGGATAGCAATTTTACAACTTGCAGAAGAAAAATATGAAATCATCTGGAGCTATCATCATATTCTTATGGATGGCTGGTGTATGGGAATTATAATGAACGATTTTCTGAATATATATCGTTCATTGCTCAATAATCAGGAAGCACAATTAAGCAAAGTTTATCCGTTTGGTAATTATGTTAAATGGTTGGAAAAGCAGAACAAAAAAGAGAGTTTTGATTTTTGGAAAAGTTATTTAAATAGTTATGACAAAACTGCACTGATTCCTATAAAAGTCAAACGTTTTGTTGGAAATGGATATATTCAAGCTGAAGAAAAATTTGAGCTTGGAATTAATCTATCAACAGAATTAAGGAATGTTGGTAGGCTTAATGAAGTTACACTAAATACTTTATTTCAAACAATTTGGGGTATTTTATTGCAAAAGTACAATAATGTTGATGACGTAGTTTTTGGTTCTGTAGTTTCAGGTAGACCTTCTGAGATAAAAGGGATTGAAAAAATGGTCGGATTATTTATTAATACAATCCCTGTGCGGATTAATAATAATTTAGATGAAACTTTTTCGAAATTAATCAAGAGAGTTCAAAAAGATGCTATTGCAAGAGAAAAGTTTTCATATAGCCCTTTAGCAGATATTCAATCTAATTCTGAAACAAAACAAAACTTAATAACACATATTATGGCATTTGAAAATTACCCACTTGAAAAAGAAGTAAAAAATCAAAGTGATTCACAAGAGTTACCATTTCGTTTGACTGGTTTGGAGATGTTTGAACAGACAAATTATGGTTTTAATGTATCAGTTGGCCCATCACATAATCTTTCAGTCAAAATCAGCTATAATGGTGCAATCTATGATAAAAAAATTATTGCAAATATTGGAAATCATTTTTTGAATATTGTTAAAACTGTTGTTTTAAATAATGAGATCCCGCTAAAAGAGATTGACATCTTAACAAATGAAGAAAAAGAATTATTATTATATAAATTTAATGATACTGACACAAATTATCCAACAGATAAAACAATTCCTGAATTATTTGCAGAACAGGTAGCTAACTCACCAGAAAAGATTGCTCTAAACTTTGGCAATCAGAAGATGAATTATTTAGAATTAAATAATAAAGCTAATCAACTAGCCAGAGTATTGATTGCAAAAGGTGTAAAAGCTGATGATCTTGTTGGGATGATGGTAGAACCTTCATTTGAAATGTTTATAGGCATCTTTGGTATTTTAAAAGCAGGAGGTGCTTATGTACCAATTGATCCTGCTTATCCGCAAAATCGGATTGAATATATCTTAAACGATTGTAATACCACTATTATACTGGCCCAGCCTACTGTATTAGAAAACATAAATTTTAATGGTGAAATCATTGATATTAAGGACACAATCATTTACACTGATAGTTCTGCAAATTTAGTAAAAAACTCGGACTTGAGCATTCAATCATCTAATCTAGCATATGTTATGTACACTTCAGGAACAACGGGAGAACCAAAAGGAAATTTAACTTCTCATAAAAATGTTATCCGTGTGGTAAAAGATACGAATTATATTGAAATCACTGATAAAGATAACTTATTGCAGTTATCTAATTATGCATTTGATGGTTCTACATTTGGAATTTTTGGAGCCTTGCTCAATGGAGCAGAATTAACTATAGTAGATAAAGAGACTGCTCTAGACTTATCTAAATTATCAAACCTTATCAAAGAAACAAATATCACATTATTTTTCATTACAACAGCTTTATTCAACACATTGGTAGATTTGAATCTGGAGTCTTTTGCTGGTGTAAGAAAAATACTCTTTGGTGGAGAGAGAGTATCAGTACCACATGTTTTAAAAGCTCTAAAATATCTAGGAAAAGATCGCTTGATTCATGTTTATGGCCCAACAGAGAGTACAGTTTTTGCTACTTATTATTTTATTAATGAAGTGGAAGAAAACGCCGAAACTATAGTAATTGGAACTCCAATAGCTAATACACAAGTTTATATTATGGATAGATTTAATCATCTAGCTTCTAGTGGAGTAGTTGGCGAGTTATGTATATCTGGAGATGGATTGGCAAGAGGATATCTTGGTAAACCAAATTTGACTAAAGAAAAATTTGTCTATAACCCTTTAATTTTAAAAGTGATATACAGAACCGGTGATCTTGCCAAAAGATTACCAGATGGAAATATTGAATTTGTTGGACGAATGGATAATCAGGTGAAATTAAGAGGTTTTAGAATAGAATTGGGTGAGATTGAGAATAAATTACTTAATCATAAATTTGTTAAGGAAGCTGTTGTCGTAGATCAAAAAGATGAAACAGGAAATATGTACCTTTCAGCATATTTTCTTTCAGATTGTGAAATATCCAATTCCGAATTCAGGAATCATTTATCACATGAACTGCCAGAATATATGATTCCATCATATTTTATTAGATTAGAGCAGTTACCATTAACGTTAAATGGGAAAGTTGATAAAAGGGCATTACCTAAGCCAGATAACAATATTTTAACAAACGAATATATTGCACCTCGAAATGAAATAGAGGAAAAACTGGCAAATATTTGGGTAGAAATTCTTGGAGTTAAGAAGGTTGGGATTACTGATAATTTTTTTGAGTTAGGTGGACATTCTTTAAAAGCTACATCTTTAGTCAGTAGAATTAATAAAGACATGGACGTGGAACTTCCCTTAAGAGAAATTTTTAAAACTCCAACAATCACAGAACTTGCAAAAAAAATTAGTAGCGCTGAAGAAAACATGTACTCTTCCATAGAAAAGGTTGGAGATCAAGATTTTGCTGGTTATCCAGTAGGATATTATCCTGTATCTTCAGCTCAAAAGAGAGTATATGTTATAAATCAGTTAGAAAAAAATAACACTAGTTATAATATGCCAAACATACTTAAAAACGAAGGAACAATAGATGTAAAACATTTTGAAGAAGTAGTTCAGAAGTTAATTAAAAGACATAACGTTTTTAGAACATCATTTGTGGAAATGGATGGAGAGATTGTTCAAAAAATTGATCAGCAAGTAGATTTTAAGATAAGCCATTTTAAGATTGAAGATGAAACTAAAATTAACACTATCATTAAAGATTTCATTAGACCATTTGATCTAAGTCAAGCACCTTTATTACGAGTTGGAGTTATTGAGTGTACGGATTGTAATTACATTATGTTGGACATGCATCATATTATTTCTGATGGAACTTCAATGGGGATTTTGACAAATGAGTTTGTTAAGTTATACTCTGGTATAGAACTTCCTGAACTTAAGATTCAATATAAAGATTTCTCAATTTGGCAAAATAACTTATTTAAATCTGAGTTTATCAAAAAACAGGAAGAATATTGGTTAAAACAATTTAGCGACAAAGATGAGATTCCAGTTTTAAATATGCCAACAGATTATCCAAGGCCTTCTATTATGACTTATGAAGGGGCATTAAGTAATTTTGAAATTGGCAGAGAACTTAAAGATCAATTAATCAATTTGGCTAATAAGAATGGAGCTACTCTCTTTATGGTTCTGCTTTCTGCTTACAATATTCTCCTTTCAAATTATACTGGGCAGGAAGATATTATTGTAGGTTCACCGATTGCAGGAAGACCTCATGCTGATTTGGAAAATATCATCGGAATGTTTGTTAATACTCTAGCAATGCGAAATAAGCCAAAGGCTTATAAAACATATCTCGGATTTTTAAATGAGATTAAAGAAAACTCTCTACAGGCATATGAAAATCAAGATTATCAATTTGACATGCTTGTAGAAAAGCTTGATTTACGTAGAGATCTTAGTAGAAATCCTTTATTTGATGCAATGTTTGTATTACAAAATTTCGCTACTAAATCAGCTGGTTTGCAAACTGACTTAATGTTTAAACCGTTTAATTATAATTCTAAAGTATCAAAATTTGATATTACTTTGACTGCTTCAGAATTGATTGACGGAATTAAGTTTAGCTTTGAATACAGAACCAGGTTATTCAAAAGAGAAACCATCGAAAGATTTTCTCAGCATTTTATAAATATTCTTCAACAAATTGTAGATAACCCTGTAATTAAACTCGAAGATATTGAGATGATCTCAGAGGATGAAAGATATCAGTTGGTGCATGAATTCAATTCACCAGTGAATGAACAATCAGAAGATCAGATAGATGTAAAAACAATTCATCAACTATTTGAAGAACAGGTAGCAAAAACGCCAGATAATATCGCACTGATTTACAAAGATCAAAAGATGACCTATCAAGAACTTAATCAAAAAGCAAATCAACTGGCTAGAGTTTTGAAGAATAAGCAAGTTAAAAGTGAACAGTTTGTTGGGATTATGGTAGAACGCTCTTTTGAGATGATTATCGGGCTTCTGGGAATTTTAAAAGCTGGAGGGGCTTATCTGCCAATAGATCCTGAGTACCCAACTGAAAGAATCGAATATATGTTGAAAGATACAGATGCGAAAATTTTATTAACTTCTGGTTATCAGTTAAATGAACTTAACTTTGATGGAGTTAATATAACTTTAGACGACTTGAATTTGGACTCATTGGATAATCATAACTTAGAAGAGTATGAACCTAATAACTTAGCATATATAATTTATACATCTGGATCAACTGGAAAGCCTAAAGGGGTTATGATTGAACATAATTCAATTTTCAATACTTTGACATGGCGATCTAACTATTATCAATTTGATGAAAATGATACAATTTTACAAATACCTTCTTTTGCCTTTGATAGTTCTGTAGAAGATATATTTACTGCGTTAATTAGTGGATCAAAATTAGTATTAATAGAACAAAAAAATAGATTAAACTTACAATATTTAAATGAACTTATTCTGGAAACCAAGGTGACTCATTTTCTGATCACTCCAAACTTTTATAATACTTTGTTAAAAGAGATGTCAGATGGATTAACCAATCTGAAGGCGGTTTTAAAAGCGGTTTCTCTTGCAGGTGAGAGTTTTACAAAAGTTTTAGTGGAAGAACATTTTGCAAAATTAGAGAATGTCAAATTATTTAATGAATATGGTCCTACTGAGAATAGTGTTTGTACATCTATTTATGAGTTTCATCCCGACAACATAATGGTTTCAATTGGAAAACCTATCGACAATGTGAAGTGTTACGTCTTAAGCAAGCAAAATAAAGTTCAACCGATTGGGGTTCATGGAGAGTTATGTGTTAGTGGTTCTGGCCTGTCACGAGGTTACTTAAATCGTCCTGAACTAACTGAAGAAAAATTTGTGCAAAATCCTTTTAATAGTAATGAAAAGATATATAGAACCGGAGATTTAGTAAGATGGCTTCCTGATGGAAATATTGAATTTTTAGGCAGAATAGATCATCAGGTGAAGATCAGAGGTTTTAGAATTGAATTAGGTGAGATTGAAAGTCGATTATTGAAACATGATTCTTTGAAAGAGGTAGTAATCATTGACCGTGAAGATGAAAACGGAAACAAGTATTTAGCTGCATATCTGGTTGTAGATGCTGAAATCACAATAACTGATGTAAGAAAATATCTTTCAAAAGAGTTACCTGAATATATGATTCCATCTCACTTTATTATATTAGATAAAATGCCTCTGACATCAAATGGTAAGATTAATCGAAAAGCACTGCCAGAGCCAGATAGCAATATTAGTCAAGAAAGAGATTATGTATTGCCTACAACTAAAATAGAAAAGGAACTGGCGAATATTTGGTCAAGGGTGTTAAAAGTTGAAAGAATTAGTATTATTGATAACTTTTTTGAACTTGGGGGACATTCTTTAAAAGCAATGCAAGTAGTTGCACAGGTGTCAAAAGGGCTCAATGTAGGTCTTCCTTTAACTGAAATCTTTAAAACTCCCACAGTAAAAGAACTGGCTGAATATATTCGTTTGACGGAGAAGAATGTCCACTATGCGATTGATAGGCTAGAAACTAATTCCCATGGGTATTATCCTGTTTCTTCAGCACAGAAGAGAATGATCATAATAAATCAGCTTGAAGTAACTGGTACTAATTATAATATGCCTGGTGCGATGTTCATTGAAGGTAATGTTGATGTAGAACGTCTACAAAAAGTATTTAATAACTTGATTAAACGACATGAATCTTTACGAACATTTTTTGAAATGGTAGATGGAGAAGTAGTTCAGAAAATTCATCAAAATATAGAATTAAAACTAGAGTATTTAAAAATAGATGAAGATAAAGTTGAAGTGATTGTAAAAGAATTTGTCAAACCATTTGATCTAAGTAAAGCACCATTATTGAGAGTAGGTCTTTTTGAAGTAGAAGAGAAACATTTACTTCTCTTTGATATGCATCATATTATCTCAGATGGTATATCAATGGATATATTGACCAAAGAGTTCATTTATCTTTATGAGGGAAGAGATCTACCAGAGTTACGAATCCAGTATAAAGATTTCGCAGCATGGCAGAATAAGTTCTTTGAATCCGAAAAAATGAAAAAACAGGAAGAGTATTGGTTAGAAACTTTTGTTGAAGAAATCCCAGTCTTGAATATGCCAATAGATTATCCAAGACCTGCAGTTTTAAGTTTTGCAGGAGATAGCATTGGAACAGCATTACCTGAAGAATTAAGTACGCAATTAAGAGAATTAGCAAATAAGAATGGTGCAACCTTATTTATGATTTTGCTATCAGCATATAATGTCTTACTATCAAAATATACAGGCCAAGAAGATATCGTATTAGGAACACCAATAGCTGGCAGACCACATGCTGATTTAGAGAATTTAATTGGAATGTTTGTTAATACTTTAGCACTTAGAAATTATCCTGACCAGGATAAGAGTTTTGCTGAATTCTTTACTG
>JAGMES010000051.1 GCA_023128035.1 Halanaerobiales bacterium
TTGTTGATTCGACTGAATAGTTACACGAAATCTAACAATCTTTTTTCAGAACGATGTAACATCAGATATTGACAAAACAATCTATAGCAATAAAGTCTTATTTACACAGTATTATAAGGGAATTAAAGTTGTTCTGGGAAATGATATAATATGTATTATCTTTCGTCAAGGTGCTATTGATACATTTTATCTTTTGAGATAAAGTTGGGATTGGCATAAATCTATCGGGTCTGTGTCAATTTACCACAACTAGGACAATGACTTCCTCTAGCTTTGGAATTTGTAGAATTTCTGTGATAGGATTAATATGTGGCATCGTTAAGCCCTCCTTATTGATCTATTTGCTGGATACAAACAGATTCTACATGGAGGTTTTCGATGCCTTCTTTTATTTTAGTTTCACAACATTAATTATACACCCAATTTTGTGTACCCTTAACTAAGGGTACTTTTTTTATTTATAATATATGAACCTTGAACTAATTAAATTGTTGGTCGCTTGCTTCCAGACAACGGCAATTCGTTTACTCAAAATACCATTCTATAAAAAAACGCAGGTGTTGCCAATAAAATAAAGAAATAAAATATATAAAAATTATTATCATAAAACGAACGTAAACACTTTAATATATAAAAATAGAAAAAAATGGGGGTATGGTGAGGAATGTGTAGCAAAAAGATATCTAACAAAAAAATTTTGCTTATCAGGGAAGGTATATATGAAATCATTAAGTTAGGAGATGTATTTTATGTTGAAAGCAATGATACAAAAGTTATTTTTCATACGATGGAGGGTGAATTTTATAGTTCAGAATCATTGCAGGCGCTCGAAAATAAATTAAATACTTTAAATTTTTACAGGGTTCATCGAAGTTATTTAGTAAATATGGCTACAATAAAAAAGGTAAAGTTAGTTGGGGATCGGACTTATGCAATTGAATTTAATGATTATAATAAAATAGCTTATGTTAGTAGAAATAGATTTAAAGATTTTATAAATAAATTAGAAAAAAGATATCTTACAATAAAAAGAATTTAGGCGAGGTGATGAGATGACAATCAAAAAGATTGTTACAGGGAATGAAGCAGCTGCAATTGGAGCATATGAAAGTGGGGTTACAGTTGTAACAGGTTATCCTGGAGCGCCCTGCACACAGGTTTTGGAGCATTTTTCAAAATATGATGATGTGTATTGTGAATGGTCGATAAATGAAAAGTCTGCTATGGAAGTTGCGATTGGTGCTTCATTTAGTGGGAAAAGAAGTTTTGTTGTAATGAAAACATTAGGACTTAATGTTGCAGCAGATGCAATACTCCAATACTCTGGTACAAAAGTGAATGGAGGAATTGTAGTTTTAGTTGCTGATGATGTTGGAAGAATTGTAGGAGATGATTATCAAGATAGTCGGAATTATGGTATAGCAGCTCATATTCCTGTTCTTGAACCTGTTGATTGTGAAGAAATACGGCACTTTATAAAATTTGGTTATGAGATTAGTGAAAAATATAGCATACCGGTTATTTTACGTTTAAATGCAATAACAACAAAAAGTAAAAGTATTATTGAGATTGATCAAAAGCAAAGAATTGAAAAAACAGAGAATATACAGTTTGACTTTTGTGGACAGAAAATGGCGACGAATGTTATTAGATTTGGTTTTAACAATTACAACGATGAAAAGTTAAAAAGATATTGGCATGACTTTGAACAAGATAGGAGTCAACTAAGAGAGGATTGTAATCAATTTCAAATTAATAGTTTAGAATTAGCCGACTCAAAAATCGGAATAATTTCCAGTGGAGTATCTTATTGCTATGCAAAAGAAGTTTTACCTCAAGCTTCTTTTTTGAAGTTAGGATTAGTATATCCTTTACCAGTAAAACTCATTTCAGAGATTGCGGATTATGTTGATGATCTTTATGTGATTGAGGGATTTCAACCTTTAATTGAAAAAGAGATCAAAGCAATGGGAATTAAGATTAAGGGTTCTGAGATTTTTCCAAGGTTCCCTCATGCTTTATATTTTACTCCTGATCTGATTGAAGAAAAACTATTAGGTAAGAAAACTGAAAATACAAATTATTATAAAGATATTGTACCTTTTCGGATGCCAACAAATTGTCCAGGATGTCCACATCTTTTTATTTTCTATGCTCTGGCAAAGCATAATATTAAATCTGCTGGTGCTATCGGTTGTGGAGGACTTGGAGCACTTCCACACATTGGTGTGATAGATATTGTTCAATGTATGGGTTCCTCTATTGGTATTGCTCATGGATATAGTAAAGCAACAAATAGTAAAGAAAAATTCGTAGCAATTACTGGAGACGGAGAGTTTTGGCATACTGGTCTAAACAATTTGATCAACACAGTTTATAACAAAGGTAATACTACGATTATCATTCAAGACAACTCAACAGTAGCTATGACTGGCGGACAGGGAAACCCATCGACGGGGTATGGATTGAGCCAGGAGACAGCGACAATAAGTATTGAAAATGTGTGCAAAGCTATTGGAATTAAAGATCTTTATATAGTTGACCCTTATGACTTAAGTTCCTTTGAGGAGATTCTGTTAAAAACATTTGATTATGAAGGACCATCTGTAATCATTGCTAGAAGACCATGCCTTACCTTTATTAAAAAGCCCGATAAGAAAAAATGTGTAGTGACAGATAGTTGTGTAGGTTGTAAAAAATGCACAAAAATTGGTTGCCTAGCGATTGAACTTATAGAAAAGGATCAAAACACAGTTGCAATGATCAATGAACATTTATGTGTAGGTTGTGGATTATGTAAAGAAGTTTGTCAGATAGGAGCGATTGATGATGTGCAGTGAAGATTACGGAAAAAACATAATAATCTGTGGGTTGGGAGGCCAAGGTGTAGTTTTATCAAGTGATATTTTGTCTGATTACTTTTTACATCAAGGATATGATTTAAAAGTTTCCGATATTATGGGATTAGGTCAAAGAGGTGGTTCAGTAATGACCCATTTACGATATGGAGATAAGATTCTATCACCTTTGATAAAAAATGGAACTGCTGATTTGATGATTGCTTTTGAAAAAACAGAAGTACTTCGGTGGGCTCATTTATTAAAGCCGAATGGAATTGTTTGTTGCAATGATTATATTGAAACTCCGACAACCGTCACCTGTGGGTTGCAAGAAAAAATAGATGTAGAAGAATATTTTAAAAATTTACAGCAAAATTTAGATGTAAAAATAGTACCTATCAATAAATTGATTGCAAAACATAATTTAAAAAGACAAGTTTCTAATATAATCATGCTTGGTTATCTATCTCATTTATTGTCATGGGATGGAGAACTTATATTAGAAATCCTTTCAAAAAGAATAAAAAAGGATTACCTAAGCATGAATAAATTAGCTTTTGATTTAGGAAAAAATATAACAAACAAATGAGGTAATATTACTAGCTTAAAGGAGGTGAAAATAGATGAGATTTAAGGATCAGGTTGCATTAATTACCGGTGGAAATCGTGGTATTGGTGCTTCCATAACTGTTGAACTAGCTAAAGAAGGTGCCAGTGTAATTGTTTTTTATCGACGTAATCATCGGGCAGCTGAAGAAGTTCGAAAAATGCTAGAAGAATGTAATGCAAATTATAAATTTATGTCTGTAGATATAGCTGATTATAAGCAGGTAGCAGAAAGTGTTGAAGAAATAGTGAAGCACTTTGGGAAGATTGATATTTTAGTTAACAATGCCGGGACAACTCGTGATAATTTGTTTAAAAAAATGTCAGAAGAGGATTGGAATATGGTAATTGAAACAAATCTAAATGGAGTTTTTAACTGTACTCAAAGCGTCTTGCCTCATATGATAAACCAACAAAGTGGAAAGATTATGAATATTTCTTCTGTATCTTCTTATTTTGGTAATATAGGTCAGACTAATTATTGTGCTGCTAAGGCTGGGATTATTGGTTTGACCAGATCATTAGCAGTAGAGGTCGCTAAAAAGGGAATACGAGTAAATGCAGTTGCACCTGGTGCTACTGCTACAGATATGCTTGCAAAAGTACCAGATAAAATTATACAACGGTTTATTGATCGAATTCCTTTGAGAAAACTTGCTGAAGTTGAAGATATTGCTAATGCTGTTCTGTTTCTAGCGAGTGATGATGCTCATTACATAAATGGTCAGATTTTGGCAGTATGTGGAGGGTTAACCTTGGTAGGCTTTTGATATTATTTATACGGAGGTTTAATAAAATGCAAAAATCAGTTTGTATTTGTGGAACAGGTTCTTATGTTCCAAAAGAGGTGGTAACAAATGAAATGCTCGAAAAAACAGCCCCTGATACGAATGCACAGTGGGTTGAAACTAAACTTGGTATCAAAGCTAGAAGAAGAGTAAGTAAAGATGAATGTACATCTGATATAGCTTTCGAAGCTGGGCGGAAAGCGATTGAGAATGCTGGATTAAAACCAGAAGATATTGAGTTGATTATTTTAGCAACAGTTACACCAGATCGATTAGTACCTTCTGCTTCTACTATTGTTCAAAGAAAATTAGGTGCAATCAATGCTGTAGCTTTTGATATTAACGCAGGTTGCCCAGGATTTATATTTGCTTTTTCAACGGGAGCTCAATTTTTGCAAACTGGGTATTTTAAGAATGCTTTGATTATCGGAGCAGATGCTTTATCAAGAGCACTTGATTACACCGAGAGAAATTGTGTATTTTTTGCAGATGGAGCGGGGGCTGTTGTAATTAAAGCAGCAGAAAGCGAGAACGGGGTAAAAGGTATGTATTTTGGCTCTGATGGAGAAGGTACAGACGATTTGACACAAAAAGGTTGTGGATCGGAGTATCAAGCCACTTATGAATTATTGGAAAGTGGTGATCAATATATATTTATGGATGGAAAAGAAGTATATAAAGCAGCATCTGTAAAAATGCCGCTAAGTATCGAAATCGCATTAAAAAGAGCAAATTTAACTGTTGAAGATATAACTCATGTTGTGCCTCACCAGCCAAATATATCTTTATTATATGATTCTGTAGATAAATTAGGCATTCCTCGTGAGATAGTGAAAATCACTCTTGATAGGTATGGAAATTTTTCAAGTGGTAATATACCTATGGCTTTGGATGAAATGAATCGAGATGGAGAATTAAAGGATGGGGATGTGTTAGCTTTTACTTCAGCAGGCGCAGGTTGGTGCTGGGGTGGAATGATTGTAAAATGGGGTGTTTAATATGAAGAATACTGTTGCTATGGCAAAATGTTATGAATATGATCAAAAAAAAGTCGATCAAGCTGTTAATAAAGTTATCGATCATTTAGGTGGAATTGAAAATTTCGTAAAACCTGGGGATAAGGTGTTGCTTAAGCCAAATTTGGTTTCACCTTTAAAACCTGAGAAGATGGCAACCACTCATCCCGCTGTTCTTGAAGCTATCTGTAAGATACTGAAAAAAGTCGGAGCAGAGATCTGGATAGGTGATTCTGGGGTACATGGAACATCAAAAATATTTACAGTAACTGGTGTTGAAGAGGTAGCCAAAAAATATGATTGCAAAATATGTGACATTGATCGATATGAAATAGATTATGTGATCAATGAAGAGAATATTTTGCTTAAAAGAATACCCTTAAGCAAATATATAACAGAGGCAGATGTAGTGATTAATATTCCCAAAGTTAAAATTCACGCAGGTATGGTTTATACTGGGGCTGTGAAGAATTTGTATGGGACTATTGTTGGTAAAAATAAAAGCAATATTCATGGCAATACTCAAACTGTGGATAATTTTAACCTCGTATTATTAGATATTTTAAATACAGTAAAGCCACAGCTAACTATTATGGATGGAATTGTTGGTATGGAAGGAAATGGTCCAACTAATGGTTCACCCAAGCAAACCGGGATGATTTTGGCAAGTCAGAATCCAACTGCATTAGATCTAGTTGCTATTGAACAGATTGGGCTAAAATTAAAGGAAATTGGTTATCTAGTGAAAGCTGTTGAATATGATTTTTCACCAAAGCGTAATGAGATTACTGTTGTAGGTGATGATGTCCCACCAGTAAAGTATAAGCATCCTTCTAGAGTACTTGTCTGGTTAGGAGATGTGATCATGAAAATAGTTCCTCCTATATACAATGCGTTTTTAAAACCAATTCCAGTTTTTAAAAAAGATAGTTGTACCCAATGTAAGCTTTGTCTTAAGATTTGTCCTGTGAATGCTATTACTATAAAAGATATCCCAGAAGTAGATAAGAAAAAGTGTATAAGCTGTTTTTGCTGTCATGAAGCTTGTTTAAGCAATGCTATTATTCGGAGTGATGAGAAAAAGAAGAAAAAATGATAAGTCGTGGACGATTCAAAGGAGGTAAATTATGGAATTCGAAGGCAAACTTGTACTTATTACCGCCGGATTAGATGGATTTGATAAAGCTGCGGCTATCAAGTTTGCAGAACAAGGGGCGGACATAGCTATAATCTATAGCAACAATGAACATACAGTTCAAAAAATATGTACTGAAGTAAAAAAGTATGGCATAAAAGTACTTGCAACTCAATCTGATCTTACTGATTTATCAGAAATGGAAAGAGCAATAGCAGAAGTGGTAGATTATTTTGGGAAGATAGATATTTGCGTTAATACTTCAATGTCATTAAGTAGCAATAAATTTTTTATGGATGAAAAAGATGCGAATTGGAAAAAGAAAATTGTTGATAATTTAACAGTTACTTTTAACTGTTGTAAGACAGTTGGATTACAGATGATTAAACAGTCCTATGGAAAAATTATCAATCTGTATACTTTTGATAGACTCTCTCATCACCTGGGCCAAACTTTTTCCTGGACAGTTAAAGAAAGCATCAGCAGTATGACTAAAAACATCGCAAAAGAATTAGCATACAAAGGAATAACTGTCAATACAATCGAGTCAGGCTTGCTCGAATCACATCTCAAAGGAGAAGAACAAGGAGATCTTTATCAGAAGGCTGTAAAAATGATTCCAGTAGGTTATGTCGGTAAAGTAGATGATGTAATATCAGGTGTATTATTTTTAGCAAGTGAAAAAGCCTCTTATATAACTGGTCAGGTTATAGTAGTCGATGGTGGATTGGAAGCAAAAAGTAAAGTGAGGTGTTTATGATTTGGAACGAATAGCTGTAGTTGGTACTGGTTTGATGGGTAGTGGGATTATTCATGTATTTGCACAGCATGGATTTAAAGTAGATATATATGGCAACAGTCAGAATTATGAAGAAAAACTTTTAGACTATTTTGATAATGAAGTAAACAAAGGTAGATTAAAAGAGAGTGAAAAAGAGGCAATTATAGATAAGCTTGAATTCTATTATATCTCTTCTGACCTGGAAAATATTCAAAAAGCAGATTTTGTAATTGAAACAATAAAAGAAGTGAAAGAATTAAAATTAGAACTTTTTAAGCAAATTGATCAATATATGAGAGATGATATGATTTTGGTTAGTAATTCATCAACATTTTCAATCACAGAACTGGCATCTGTCACTTCAAGACCTCATCGAATTTTGGGTATGCATTTTATTTCTCCTGTTCCTATGATTGATATAGTTGAAATAATAAAAGGATTGTGCACATCTGAAGAAATAATTGAAGTAACCCGTCAGCTTTGTATAAAGATCAATAAACAACATATTTTGGTTGATGATCATCCAGGCTTTGTTTTTAATCGAATTTTTCTGATGTGGATTAATGAAGCGGTATTTGTGCAGATGGAAAATTTGACGAAAAAACCTGAAGACATTGATGAGATTATGAAATTGGGAATGAACATTAAAGTTGGCCCACTGAAATTAATCGATTTAGTTGGATTGGATACGATTTACTATAGTTTAAAGAGTCTATTTGAGAATTTGCATGATCAAAAATATAGACCATGTCCATTGTTTAAAAAGATGTTGGATGCAAATCATCTCGGTCGAAAAACAGGTAAAGGATTTTACAATTATTGTTAGTTACAACAGGAGGGAACACAATGAAGTTATTTGAAAAAGCAGGAATACAAGGATTGGGTTACTATGTGCCCGAAAAAGTTGTTACAAATGAAGATATAGAAAAACTAACAGGTGTATCAGCTTCAAAAGTCGAGCTCATATTGGCAGTTAAAGAAAGAAGATGGGTCAGTGATGGTCAGGCTTTATCTGATCTGGCAGTAAAAGCGGGTGAAGCAGCATTAAAAGATGCTGGGGTATCACCAGAAGAGATCGGGCTACTTATTTTAGGGACAGGTTCAAATGATTATTATTGCCCTGCCAGTGGTTGTCAGGTACAGCATCGGTTAGGACTAAAGAATACCATGGTTATAAATATGAACCAGGCCTGTGCCGCTCCTATATTTGCTTTGGCAACAGCGGCACGTTTTGTTGCAGATGGTACTCATAAAAAAGCTCTTGTCATCTGTGGCGATGTTAGTTCACGTTTTCTTTCTTTTGAAGAAAATTTGTTGGTAGGAGCTTTGGGAGATGCTGCAAGTGCAGCAGTTATTGGTCAATTAAAAGATAGAGCTAAAGGTTTTCTTTCTGAGTCTTTTAATGCTAATGGAGAACACTATGATGCTTCCGGAATTTATTCAATGGGTTCAAAAATTCCTACAGAGGAATGGGAAGGTAAACCATATGGTGTAAACAATGATGAAAAAATGGGAGTTTTGATACCAATGATCATAGATTGGTTTGCAAATTCTTTCACTAATTGTCTTGATAGAGCTGGTTTAAAGCAAGAAGAGATTGATTTTATTGCACCTCATCCTGCGGCAATACCACAAATTTATCAACAACTAGATTCTATTGATGCAGGTTATGACAAAAATCTGATTGTAACTGATATGATTGGACATAGTGGTGGCGGAAGTATGTTTATTATCTTAAAGGAAGCAAGAGAACGCGGTATGATAAAACCAGGTAATAATGTCTTCTGTTTTGGAAATGGTGCAGGCTTTAATTGGGGTGGAATTATGTTTAGATGGTGTGATAAATCAGAATTTGTTGACTAAAAAAGGAGGAATCAATGTGAGTTTTTTTAAAAATTGGGAAGAATTTTGGAAATTAATAGTCCATCTTGAAGAATTATTGTTAGATGATGAAGAAGCAGTAAAATCGGTTAAACGAATAAAATATTTAAAGGTAGGAACTGATTTACCTGATCTGGAATTTGGTTTTACAACTACTATTGAAAATGGACAAATTTCAATAACTAAAAATATAGATGAAGATACACATGTAGTATTGCGAATGAATAGCGATGTTTATCATAATATAAATATTGGTAAATTAAATGCGATGAAGGCGTTGATTAAAGACGAGATCGTATTTGCAAAAGGTGGTATGAAGAATATATTACAAGCAAATAATTTACCAACTCAGAAATTTTATAAAATTGCTGCAAAAAATTTAGGATACTGAGTATGAGAGGTGAGATATTGTGGAAGTAAATATTCATGCAAATGGTAATTATTTTGCTGGGATTAAAGGTATAGGTCACTATGTTCCAAAAAATATTGTAACCAATGATGATTTAGCAGAAAAAATTGATACTTCAGATGAATGGATTCGATCAAAGCTTGGTATAGAAGCTAGAAGATTAGCAGATGATACAGAAGCATTGAGTGATATTGCGATTAAAGCAGCTCAAAGAGCATTGGAAAATGCGAAAGTAAAACCTGAGGAGATAGATTTAATAATCCTTGCGAGACTGGATCCTGATCATCTAAGTCCTGCAACTTCCTGTCTTGTGCAATCAAAATTAGGTGCAAAGAATGCCGGCACATTTGATTTATCAGTAGGAGGTTGTCCAGGAAGCGTATATTCGCTTGCAGTGGGTGCTGATTTTGTCAAAAGTGGTGCCTGCAAAAATGTATTAGTAATCTCTGGCGATATTAATAGTAGAAATATGATTAATTGGTCTGATCGAAATACCTGCTGTTTTTTTGGAGATGGCATAGGTGCAGCAGTAATAAGTCGAATTAAAGAAGATAAGGGAATTAAATCTTATCAGTTAAATGTAGCAGGTGATAAGTATCATGTTGTTGAGATACCAGCAGGTGGTACAGTTCTACCATTAAACAAAGAAAATATTAATTCAAATGAACGTTACTTTAGGATGGATGGTAAAGCTGTTTGGAAATTTGCCATTACAGTTGGGGCTGAAGTTGTAGAGGATGTAACTAGAATGGCTGGTACTAGTGTACAGGACTTGGATTTGGTTATATTTCACCAGGCAAATATAAATATTGTTAAAAATTGTATGGAAGAGTTACAATTACCTATGGAAAAAACTTATACTACCATCGAAAAATATGGAAATACAGGTGGAGGTTCTGTGACTATATCTCTAAGTGAAGCAGTTGAAAAAGGAATTATAAAATCTGGAGATAAAATTGCGTTATCAGCATTTGGCGCTGGACTTGCCTGGGCTGGAATGTATATAGAGTGGTGTGATGAGTCAGATTTTCTCTAAAATGAAATAGGAGGGAAGCACATGAGTATGTTTCAAGATGTAGGAATTTTTAGTATGGGATCATATATCCCTGAAAAAGTGGTAAGTGTACATGATGTTAAAGAAAAATACAATATTTCTGATGAATTAATTAATAAGGTGCAAGTTGAACAAGTTCATGTTGCAGCTGATGATGAATTTCAAACAGATATGGCGATAAAGGCAGCAAAAGATGCTATGGAAAATGGAAATGTAGATCCTGAGGAGATTGATTTGATTATTTACTCCTATATCAGTTGGCCAGAACATTTTATCTATGCAGATTATGCAAAAATTCAGCATGAGATTGGTGCTAAAAATGCTGCTGCGTTTCGTCTAGAGCAATCTTGTAATGCTCAACTTATGGCTTTAGAATATGGTTGTGCAAAAATTCTCTCAGACCCAAATGTGAATACAGTCTTGTTAGTTTCTGCAGAAATGTGGAAAGAACCGTTAGTAAATCGTTGGACTTGTTCGGATGGTATGTTCTTGGGAGATGGAGCTAGCGCAGTAATTTTAAGAAAAGGTATTAAAGATCACAAAATACTTGGAATATCTAATAAAACAGAAGGTAGCCTGAATTATATCTGGCGAATTCCTCTCGTTGGAGGAACAAAAACACCTGTTACACCCGAACATGTAGAGCAAGGATTATATTTTGGTAGTATGATTGAATCCGCAAGACATAACTTGAAAGATGAAGCTGAGAGAAGAGAAGTTGCCGATAAAATAATTAAATTGAATCTGCAGACTTTAGATGATCTCTTTAAAAAAATTAATAAAACAAAAAAAGATGTTAATAAACTTATCTATTATAATGTAGGTGGTCACTTTTTAAAGAAAATAGCTGGTATGGTAGAAATACCGATGGAAAAAACATCAGCGTATTTAGCTAAGGAATACGGACATATGGGTGTGCCAGATGTTTTCTTTAACTTGCAAAAAATGCAAAAAGATGGAAAAATCGAAAAAGGAGATCTAGTAGTTTTATTTAATGGGGGAACAGGCTATTCTGTATCCAGTGCTGCTATTCAGTTCTAAAGATAAAGGAGGGAAGTAATAATGATAAAAATGGATAACATAGGAATTGCTGGATTAGGCACATATTTGCCAGAGGATATTATTTATGTTAAAGATATCAAGGAACAGGCAGAATTATCTGATCAGCGTGTAAAAGATATGGGAATTGTCAAGGTACACGTAGCAGGGAATAAAGTAGAGCCAACAGATATGGCGATTGAAGCTGCAAAAAATGCAATGGCTGACGCAGGTGTTACACCTGAAGAGATAGATGTAATTGTCTATTATTCAGTCTTTCCAGATTATTTAAGATGGGCAGATTATGCACGTGTACAACATGATTTGGGAGCCAAAAATGCTTACGCATTTAAGGTTGATCAGGTTTGTTGTAGTGGAATCATCGGTTTAGATTATGCTCTGGCGAAACTTAGAACTGATCTAAGTGTCAATACAATTTTGATTACAACTGCTGATAAGTATGAATGGCCATTAGTAAATCGTTGGAAAGGTGCCAATGCCAACTTTTATGGAGATGGTGCAAGTGCTGCAGTTATTAAACGTGGTGTGAAAAGTAATAGAATTTTAGGAATAGAGAATATAACAGACGGCAGTTTTAGTTACTTATGGAAGATACCAGTAGGAGGCGCTAAACAACCTCCAACTCCAGAAAATATCCGTGAGGGTGGATTTAGATTAGATTTTATAAAGACAGCTAAAGATTATCTTGGTTCAGAAGAGAGCAGAAAACAATTATATTCACTAATGATTAATAATAATAAGAAAATTACAGCTGAACTTTTAAATCAACACGGATATACATTACAAGATATTGATAAGTTAGTTATGTATAATTTAGGGCATAAAACTTTGGACAAGATTATTAATACTTTAGAAATGGATGTAGAGAATACATCATATTATGTGACGAAGAATGTTGGTCATATTGGAGCCGCTGATATCTTTTATAACTTAAAGACTATGATTGATGATAAAAAAATTGTTAGTGGTGATTTAGTATCATTATTTAGTGCAGGGATCGGCTTTTCTTGGTCGAGTGCTCTAATTCAATTTAATGGAGAATAATATAGATGAAAAATGAGATTAAACGAGTGTCAGTAATTGGTCATGGCTTAATGGGTCGTAGTGTTATTCATGCATTTGCTGAATATGATTTTGAAGTTATTGCTATAAAAAAAACTGAATCAGATCAGCGGTTAGAGGAGTATTTTGCTAAAGAAGTAGAAAAAGGTAGAATTTCTGAAGAAAAGTTTGAAAAAATATGGTCAAGGATAAATGTAACAACAGAATTAAAACAAGCCAGGGATTCTGATCTAATAATTGAAACAATCACTGAAAATCCAAAGGCGAAATCGGATTTATTTGAAATGCTAGGAGAAATTTGTTCACCAGAGACAATATTTAGTTCTAATACATCAAGTATTCCTATTGGTAAACTTGCTAATGCATCAAAACGTCCTGATAAAACTGTTGGGCTTCATTATATGTGGCCAGTTCCAGAGATGAAACTAGTTGAGGTTGTACGTGGTTTGGAAACTTCAGATGAAACGATTGATCTTGTAGTAGAGCTTTCAAAAAAAATTAATAAAATACCAGTGGTAGTAAAAGACTTTCCAGGTTTTGTCTCAAGTCGTTTAATAACGGCTTTAATAAATGAAGCTGCGGAAATCCTAATGCAAGGTGTAGCTGATGTTGAAGCCATCGATACAATTGCACGTTTAGGTTTAGGTTTTCCAATGGGCCCACTTCGGTTAGGGGATCAACTTGGTTTAGATACAGCCGTAAATGTTATGGATAATATCTATTTTAATTTTAAAGATTCGAAATATCGTATCTCACCTTTAATAAGAACAATGGTCGAATCTGGCTATTGTGGCAAAAAAAATGGCAAAGGTTTTTATAACTATAAAAGAGACAAAAAATAGCTGGCATATGGAGGTAGATTATTATGGAAAAGTCAGTTTGTATTTGTGGGACAGGATCGTATGTCCCTGATACAATAGTGTCCAATGATGAGTTAGAAAAAATGGCACCAACCAACAAAGAGTGGGTGGAATCTAAACTTGGCATCATGAGCAGAAGAAAAGTAAGTGAAGGTGAAACGACTGCAGATATCGCTGCAGAAGCTGGACGAAGAGCTATTGCTGATGCTGGTCTTAAGCCAGAAGATATTGATTTGATTATTTTAGGGACAATTACTCCAGATCGTTTTATTCCTTCAGCAGCTACTAAAATTCAGCGGAAATTGGGAGCAGTTAATTCAGTAGCATATGATTTGAACGCAGCGTGTGCTGGCTTTTTATATGGTTTAATAACAGGTGCTCAATATTTAAAGACTGAGTATTTTAAAAATGCTTTAATTATTGGTGCTGATGCAATGTCAATGATTACTGATTATCAGGATCGAACCTGTGTATATTATGGAGATGCTGCTGGAGCAGTAGTCATAAAACCTTCAGAAAGTGATAATGGGATAAAAGCAATGTATTTTGCATCTGACGGAGCAAGTGGCGAATCAGTTACAGTGAGGGGATTAGGTTCGGAATATCCTATTTCTAAAGAGGTTTTAGACCAAAGATGGCAATATCTAGAAATGGGTGGAAAAGAAGTTTACGAGAAAGCAATTGAGACGATCCCAATGTGTATAAAAAAAGCGATGGATGATGCAAATGTCACTGTAGATGAAATTGCCTATTTGATTCCACATCAACCAAATCGAACACTGTTAGAACAAAGTGCCGAAAAATTAAATATTCCTTTAGAAAAAATTGCTATTACTCTAGATCGTTATGCAAATGCTTCAAGCGGTAATATTCCGTTGGCCCTAGATGAACTTAATAGAAAAGGTAAGTTAAAAGATGGAGATATGTTGATAATGGCTTCGATTGGTGCTGGTTGGACTTGGGGTTCTATCGCAGTGAAATGGGGGGTGTAACTGATTATGAGTAAGATTCAGATTGACCACATAGGAATAGCAGTGAAAAAAATAGAACCTTTAAAAAAAGTTTTAACAGAATATTTTGGTGGAGTAAATCTGGATCAGGAAAAATACAAAGAATATAATCTGATTTCCCAGATGATCAAGTTTGATAATACAAACATAGAGTTAATGGAGTCAATTGATGATACGGGTCTTATTGCTAAATTTATTAAAAAACGTGGTGAAGGACTTCATCATATTTCCATATTGGTTGATAGTATAGAAGAGAAGATTGCCGAGCTTAAGCAAGAAGATTATGAAATAAGTGGAGATATATTAGTTACACAAAAAGGTGATATAGTACAAAAGGTAGCATTTTTAAATCCAAAACAAATGAATAATATCCTTATTGAGTTAAAGGAAGAAACTGTAAACGAATCATTATCAGTATGGAAAATGATTGATAATTTATAAAGAGATGGGGAGGAAGGGCGTATGGATGTAAATATGTCTCTTCGTGAGAAATATTTCGCAGGGATAAAAGGTGTAGGTTACTATGTTCCGAAAAAAGTTGTAACAAATCATGATTTAGCAAAGAAACTTGACATCAGCGATGATTGGATTAGAACAAATTTTGGTATTGAGGAAAGAAGAATTGCTGATGAGACTGAAACGTTATCAGATCTTGCTTATGAAGCTGGAAAAAGAGCGCTAGAAGATGCAAAAGTTCAGCCAGAGGAAATCAATTTAATTATTCTTTCAAGAGTTGATCCTGATCAAATCAATCCTGCAACCGCTTGTCTTCTTCAAGATCGACTCGCTACTAAAAATGCAGCAGCATGTGACATAGTTATTGGTGGGTGTGCAGGAGGTGTTTATTCACTGGCAATTGGAGCAAATTTTGTAGTTAGTGGTTCATGCAAGAATGTACTTGTAATTACGGGAGATGTTTTGAGTCGAAATATCATAAATCAGAAAGATAAAATGACTTCTTGTCAATTTGGAGATGGTGTTGCGGCAGCAGTGATTAGTAGAGTAAAAGCAAACAAAGGGATAAAGACATATCTATTAAAATCCGATGGTGAACGTTATGATACTTGCATTATACCTGCAGGGGGATCAAGAGTACCGTTAACAGCTGAAAATATCGATTCAAATGAGCGATATTTACATATGGATCAACAAACATTTGAAAATTTTGCTACTAATGTTTTACCAGACTCAATTAAGAAAGTTACAGAATTAGCAAGTTGTGATCTACAGGAACTGGATTTTGTTTTATTTAGTCAAGCAAGTGAAAAAATAATTGAGAACAGCATGAAAAAATTAGGATTACCTATGGAAAAAACACATACGACCTTTGAAAAGTATGGTAATACCGGTGGTGCATCAACATTGATAACTTTGTGTGAAGCTATTAAAGAAGGCCAAATTAATCCTGGAGACAAGATTGCATTGAGTAGTTTTGGTGCAGGATTGGCTTGGGCCAGCATGTATTTAGAATGGTGTACAAAGGGAGATTTTATTTAAAAAATAAGAGGTGTAATGATGAGAACAAATTGTGGTATTGCTGGTATAGGCGTATATTTACCAGAAAATTATTTAACTGCTGAAGAACTTTCTAAAAAATGCGGAATACCTGTAAATATTATACACGAAAAGATGGGACTTAAAAGTGTTGTTGTACCTGGAGAAAATGATCATACCTGTGAGATGGCACTTAAAGCTGCAAAGAATTGTTTGCAAAACTCAGAAGTTAAGCCAGAAGATATAGATGTAATTATTTATAATGGTGAGGATTATAAAGAATATATAGTTTGGACAGCTGCGATTAAAATCCAAAAAGAACTTGGTGCATTAAATGCCTGGGCGTTTGATCTTTCATGCCGTTGTTCAGCTACTCCTGTAGCATTAAAGGTTGCTAAGGATTTGATAAAGGCAGATGAAAATATTAATACAGTCTTGATTGCTGGAGGCACTGGTAATGTGTCCATAGTTGATTATAAGGATCCTAGCTGTTCTTTTATGTACACAGCAGGAGCAGGTGGTTGTGCTGTACTTATACAAAGAGATTATCCACATAATCAATTGCTGGAATCTGCTATTCATACAGAAAGTATGTTTGCTGATAGTATTTATGCTCTTTATGGAAGACGAGAAAACCCAGCTAGTCAAGAGATGGTTCCGCCTGAAGAATGGAAATTACGCGTAAATGATATTGATTTCTTTAAAGAAAACCTTAATAGATTAACGTTACCAACTTTTTTAAAGGTAGCAAAAGAATCAGTAGAGAAAAGTGGTTGTACTGTTAAGGATCTTAACTATGCTGCGGTAACTCATATAAAACCTTCGTCACATGCTAAATTGTTGCAGAGATTGGGATTAGGACTAGAGCAAACGACGTATTTGGAAGATTATGGTCATATGGGTTGTGTTGATCCCATTTTATCTATTAAGCTTGGGATCGAAAATAATAAAATTAAATCTGGAGATCATATCATATTATTATCAGCAGGTATTGGATTTACATGGGCGGCGAGTACAATTAAGTGGGGGTAGCTATAAAAATACAGAGCTAATCTATAGTTCTGTATTTTTTTTTCAGTATAGCATAAAAAAATACAAAATATTTTAAATAAGAAACTTGACACAGATGGTACTATACACTATAATCAAAATATGACTGACTAGTCATTCTCACTTTGTACTGGAGGTTAAAAATGCAAACAAAAACTTTTGAAAATTTACCCGACAAAAAGAAAAAGATGATTATTGATATCGCAATTGATGAATTTTCAGAGCATGGTTATAAAAATGCTACTATCAACAATATTGTTAAGAGAGCTAACATAGCTAAAGGTAGCATATATCAATATTTTGAGAGTAAGGAAGACTTATTTATGTATATTTTGGAATTATCCATTTCTAAAAAGTTGAAATATATGAAGCAAGTTCAATTGAATTTAGCAGGATTAAGTTTTTTTGATCAAATAAGAGAACTATGTGTTTTGGATATTAAATTTAGTAGAGATAATCCAAAATTAGAAAAGATATTTATAAAAGTTCTTTTATCGGGTGAGATTCTTTTGAAGACTGAAATTATGGAAAAAATAAGTTTTGCATCAGAGAATCTTATAAAAGCATTGCTAAAAGAAGGAATTCAAAAGAGAGAGTTCCGAGAGGAGATTGATATTGACTTATCGGTATTTGCAATTAATAGTTTGTTTATTAATCTAAGCAATAAGATTTTGCAGGATTTTAATGGTGATGTTTCAGATGAACAAATCATGTTTATGGCAGATAAACTTTTAGATCTCTTGAAAAATGGTTTATCTAACTAATAACTGCGAAAGCAGATTAATAAAGAGGAGGTAAAAAAATGATTAAAGTGCAAAATTTATTTCATTCATACACAAATGATGAAAACTATGCTGTAAATGATATTTCATTTGAATTAAAGAAAGGAGAAATTTTTGGATTTCTTGGTCCAAATGGTGCTGGAAAGAGTACCACTCAAAAAATCCTGACAGGTTTAATGCCTTTACAAAAAGGGAAAGTAACTTTAGCAGGAATTGATATCAAGCAACCTACAAAAGATTTATACAATATGATTGGGGTAGCGTTTGAACATCCAAATATATATAAGAAACTCAGTGGTTATGAGAATTTGAATTTTTATAGTAAGATGTATTCTGTACCAACTGAAGATCCTAAGAAAGTCTTAAGTTTGGTAGATTTGTTAGAGGCTATGCATAATAAAGCGGGTAATTATTCAAAAGGTATGAAACAGAGATTAGTTTTGGCACGTTCTTTGATTAATAAGCCAGCGATCTGGTTTTTGGATGAACCAATCTCTGGATTGGATCCAGCAACTGCGCAGGCCATTAAAGATCTTATTAAAAGGAAGAAAGATGAAGGGACTACTATCTTTTTAACAACCCATAATATGTTTGTCGCTGAACAAATATGTGATCGTGTAGCATTTATAAATGATGGTAAAATTGAGGTTATAGATTCACCTAAAAATCTTAAATTAAAATTCGGACAGAAAAAGGCTAAATTAGAATATAAAAAGAATGGTAAGATTATTGAAGAAAGTTTCTCTGTAGAAGATGAACTTCAAAAACAAAGACTTAGTGAGCGTATTAGAAATGAAGAAATCATAACAATTCATACTCAGGAGGCTACTCTTGAAGAGATCTTCATCAAACTCACTGGAAAGGGGCTAAGCTAGATGATTAAGCGTTTTTTTGGATTATTAGCAAAGGATACAAAGATAACCTTTAGAAACCATTATTATACTATTGTTATTGCCTTAGCAGTGATGTATATAGTTGCAGTAAACTTTTTTATACCTGCTGATTTTAGTATTAAACCTAAAGTATTTATCTTAAATGAAACAGGCTCTGATCAAGTTCTCTATGTTGTGGGAGAAGATGAACGTGATAAATTGACAATAGTGAATTCAGAAGAAGAGTTACATAGTAAGCTGAATGAAAAGACAAATAGATTAGGAATTATTGCAAGAAATGCTAATGGTACACCAAATATCGAACTAATCTTTCAGGGAAGTGAGAATGTTAAAGTAAGAAATCTTTTAGCAGCAATGTTCTATGATAGATTGGGAAAAATTTATTCAGGAGTCGAAGATTCTTTTGAAGTTGAAGTTTTAAAACCTGATTTAGTAGTTAATCATCCTGCTTTTAATAAAGCTATGATTCCAGTATTTGTTTTTAGTGAAGCAGCGATGCTTGGATTGTTGTTGATTGTTACTTTGGTTTTTGCAGAAAAAAGTGAAGGAACAATCCGGGCTTATAATGTGACTCCAGGTGGAATTATAGAATATTTGTTGTCTAAAAATTTAGCGATGACTTTTGTAAGTCTGGTATTTACTGTATTATTGGTAGTATTTACACTTGGTTTTTCAGTTGATTTTCTCTATCTTTTTATAGTAATAATTCTAGCAAGTTTCTTTGCATCAACTTTAGGATTGTTGATTGCAAGCTTTTTCCAGAATCTTAGTCAATTTATTTATTGGGGATTATTGGTTGTGATTGTGGCTACATTGCCAGCGGCAGCATATTTTGTACCAGCTTTTGCACCATTCTTTATACGATGGCTTCCAACTTATCATCTGGTCTTTACTTTAAAAGAAATATTTTTCTCAACTGGAAATGTAGGAGTTATCTATTCAGGAAGTTTTGCTTTGCTTTGTGCAGATGTAATTTTATTTACACTTACAGTATATGCCTATAAAAAGCGATTTAAACAGGTTTAGGAGGTGAAAAGATGTTAAAGAGGATCATAGCTATTGTAAAGCGAGATTTTGATAATAGTATTAGAGACAATCTATTGTTGTATGCTCTTTTAGCCCCGGTCTTAATTGCATTAATTATGAGATTTTTTACCCCCAGTGTAGAAAGTTCAGCTATCTCTTTTGCTATTTTAGATAATACTGATCAGTCAATTGTTGATGAATTGAGTCAATATGCAAGTATAGAATACTTTAAAACTGAGAAAGCATTATTTAAAAAGGTCAAAGCTTTAGGTGATACAGTAGGGGTAATTGTATCTAAAGAGGTCGGAGAAGATAAATTCAAACTGATTTTTGAAGGTAATGAAGCACATGATTCTATAGAATTATCAAAATCAGTTATTCAAACAATTACTCAAAAGAAAAACTCTGCAAATATTGAGATTTCTGATTTAGGCAAGAAAAGCAACATAAAGGGATATCTGGCTGCATTTTTAGCACTTGCCAGTATGTTGATTGGTGGTATGATGATTGGTTTGAATATCATTGATGAGAAAGAAGAGGATACCATAAGAGCACTGGCAGTATCTCCATTAAGACGTTCGGAGTTTGTTATTGCTAGAAGTGTATTTGGAATATTTTTATCACTGATCTTAGTATTTGTAGGATTGTGGGTCTTAGGAGTGCATAATATTCCATACCTTCAAGTGCTGTTCATCACTGTGGCAGGTTTAATTTTGACAGTATTATTTGGCTTTTTCCTGGGGAGTGTTAGTAATAATCAGATTAATGGGATTGCAAACTTAAAGATTGGCGCTTTAGTATTTTTGTTACCTGCTATTTTGACTTTTATAATACCAAAAGCTTATATATTCGTGCTTTATTGGTTGCCTACATATTGGACCTTTGAAGGATATAAAGCGATTTTTGTTTTACAGGATTCATGGAATGCGATTGGAAGAATTGGACTCTGGAGTTTTGTAACTAATATAGTATGTTTTATGATTATGTATTCTACATTGAAGAAAAAGTTACCTTTTGGCAGAGATTAATGTGAAGGGGAGGTGAGAAGATGACTACAACTCATTGGATTATTATTGGTGTTATTGTAGTAGCTATTGTTTATCCACTTAAGGTTAAGTTTTTAAAGAAATACTTAGAAAAGAGAAATGCAGAGAAAACTGAATCAAAGTAGTATGAAAAACACTAACAATTAATGTAATTTAAAAAACAAGTCACAAACCAGTGGCTTGTTTTTTTATGTATGATATAATAATAGTAAGAAGAATTTGAGTCAATAGTAATTGGCTCATTTTTCATTTAAGTTACTAAGGATCGAACAATTTCACAGTTATTTGAAGAGATAGCTGAAAAAAGAGGAAAGTTTTTAACAGCATATTTGGTAACTGTCAAGGAAGTTTCGCGAAATCTTTTCGTGAATTACTTTTTAGAAGATTTTTAGCAATTGCTATTTGAGTTTCACCCTTTTGTTCAGCTTGTTCTTGTGCTTTTCTTATAGTTTTACCTAAATTAGAGATCATTATCTCTACCTCATCAGGAGATATTTGACATTTTATCTCTCCTTTATTTTAGATAGATTATAGAATGAAGGAATGAGAGATTAACTGTAGAAAAATTTCAAAGGACTTTACGCTAATATTTAATTAGAAAAATAAGATTGAAGCGAATAAAATTAACTTGGTAATTTAGTTATAAGATGAAGTCAGAGTGTTTGAAAAGTCGAAAACTATGAGAAGAAGTTTAAATAATCACTATAAATCTTGAGTTCAGTAAGTAGATAAACATTTTTTATGGTGCGAAAATTACGAATGCTATCTTTGACAGACTTATTTACTAAAATAACTTTAAATTTATAGATGTTTTGTGTATTTTTTTTTGATTAATCATCTTTCGTATAATATATTATAATGAAAAAATAGAAAAATTTCAAAGGAACTTATTAGATATTGCCGAACTATATTAAGTATACAGGATTATTATATTATTAGTAAAAAAGCATGCTGGAAAGCTCTAATGTAAACTTGTAAGTTGGTAATACAATTATCAAAAACCGAACATTTAAATATTTATTAAATATAATGTTCAATAAAGAGTAATTTTCAATCTAATATTTTGTAACTATATTATACAAGGGAGGCCAATATTAATGAGAAAGAAATTAATTATAGTTTTTTGTGTTGTAGTATTCTTATTTAGTACAAATGTAAACGCAAAAATAGCAGAAGATAAAAATCTAGTTTATCTTGAGATAGGTAGTAATGTTGTTTTTAATTTTATTGTTCCAGAGATTCCGGAAGTGTACATTTTACATGACGAGAGAAATATATCAACTATGGAGGAAAAAGCCCTAGATTTTGTTGAAATGTATAGTAAGAATAATCCGTTATTACTTCAATTAACAGAAAATCGTTATATATCTGAATATACGAACACCGTCAAATATAGATCTAAAGATAATACATTATATATAGGTGAATTTGGCATTCAATTTAATACTCTGAACAGATATCTTAGTAGAAATCATGAAAATGTTGATGTAATGTTAGCGAAATCTAATATTCTTCTTTCAGAAATTTTTCAGATCGAAGTAACAGCAGATATTGACAAAACAATCTATAGTCATAAAGTCTTATTTACACAGTACTATAAGGGAATTAAAGTTGGTCTGGGAAATGATATAATATGTATTATTTTTCGTCAAGGTGATATAGATACATTTTATTATAATTTTCATTCATTAAAGGAAATAGATAAGTTTTTAGGAAAAGATATTTTATCTCCAGTTGAAGCAATAATTTCTTCAGAAGAGAGTATAAAATATTCATTTAAACACTTGAAAAAAGGACTCACGTTTGACTGTGTTACTCTTGTTTATATAGATGGAGATAATGATAAAGTTTTTCGGCCAGTCTGGGCGTTTAGTACACAAGATAGAAAACTTAAAAAGTATAAAGAAGACTATGTACTTTGTATCGATGCTCTTACTGGGAAGTTCGTAAATGTATATAAATAAAAAGTGAAAGGAGGCCAATATTAGTGAAAAATAAACTAGTTATGGTTTTTTGTGCTATACTATTCTTATTTAGTACAAGTGTCAATGCAAAAATTATAGACGATAAAAATTTAGTTTATATTGAGATAGGCAATTTTGTTTTTAATTTTATTGCACCAGAGATTCCAGAAGTATATATTTTATATGATGAGAAAACTCTTGATACCTGGGAGGAAAAAGCTCTTGAATTTATTGAAAAGTTCAGTAAGAATAAGCCGTCATTACTTCGATTAATAGAGAATCGGTATGAATATACTGACACGATTAATTATAAATCTTATGATAATGCATTATTTATAGGTGGAGGCATTCAGTTTAGTACATTAAACAGCTCGCAATTTAAGGGGATTAATGAAAATGTTGACGAAATGCTAGCGAAATCTAATATCATTATTACAGAAATTTTTCAAATGGATGTAATGAATGATATTGATAAAACAATTTACAACAATAAAGTTGTATTTACTCAGTATTATAAGGGGATTAAAGTTGGGATGGGAAAATTTGATGGATTACTGATTTCTTTTTATCAAGGTGATATTAATAGTTTTTATTGTAATTTCCATTCATTCAAGGAAATAGATAAAGTCTTAGAAAAAGATCTTTTATCACCTGTTGAAGCACTAATTTCTGCTAAAGAAGGTATAAAATTTTGGTCAAAATTGAATCAAAAATTTAAATTTGACTGTGTTACGCTTGTTTATGCAGATGAAGATTATGATAAAGTTTTTGGTCCTGTTTGGGAGTTTAGTGCACAGGACAAAATAGGTGGAGAGGACAAAGAAAGGGATGTTCTTTGTATTGATGCCCTTACGGGACAACTTAGATAAAAAGCGAAATGGAGGAAAAATTATATGGATAAGAAGAAGGTTGTCTTTATTGTAATACTAGTTGTATTTAGTCTCTTAACATTTTTGTATTGTGATCAAACTTGTTATGCTACAGGAGACTCTGGTGGAAGTTCAGGAGATAGTTCAGGTGGAAAAGGAGGTGGGAGTGGTAGTACTCCAGATACTGGTACTGCAAATACTGGGATGCCTAATATGGTGATAAAGTTTTTAGCAGTTGAAGATTATATTGAAAATCCCTTAAATTGTTATGAAGTACCTGAGCTAAAAGAGTTATTTGAACAAAAAGGCTGGTATGTTGGTGAAGAAAAATATAATTATGACGTTGTACCAAGTGATTTTATTGAAAATGATAGTTGGGCAGATATTTTAGTGTATAGTGGACATGGATCTACATTTCTTATTAAACTATTAGATGGTCAATACGTAAGTGATGAAGATCTTGGAAAAATGGCTTATGGTGAAGATAAAGAAAATTTTAAATGGGTTATTTTCTCATGCTGTGATTTTGTATGTTGGGGTAATGATTTGGAGAGTATTTTTACAACTGATTCTAAGTCTGTTCATAGTATTTTAGGTTACGAAAATAAATTTAGAGAGCATTCCTTCACGACAAAGGAACTATATAAAGAGTTTTGCCAGTTCTTATTTGGAGAAAATGGTGAAAAATCAACTATTCTTAAAGCATGGGAAGATGCAAATAAACAATTTGATATATATAAAGATAGATTTACTTATTATTATATTAAATATGCTGAAAGTGATACTATTGATGCTTATGTTGAGTTGGATCCTTTGCAAAGTGATTTTACAGTATATTATGTAGATTGTGAAAATTCATATGATCAGGGCACACCAAGTTCAACTTCTTCTTTTTCGGATATAATTATAAACAAGTCTTTAAATGATAGTGTATTACTTAATTATACTAAACCACAACAAACGAACATTTATACAGTAACATGTACTTCTGAAATATCTGATTATCAAACCGTAGAAAAAGATTTTTATGACAGTTTTGGTCCATTGATTCCAGAATTGTACCAAGTGCAAAAGATTGATTACGGTAATTATATTCAATACAAGAATGATTATGCGAGTTTGCAATATTATAAGTCAACAGGGGGATTAATATATAGGCGAAATAAATCATCTGAATTTTTTATAGAACCAGCATCGAATTCTGAGCCTAAAGATGATGAGATCATCATTATTACTGACCCAAATCCAGATCCAAGAATATTCTCGATACCTGAACCAAGTATTGAATCTTTCGTAGATGATATAATTCCTCAATCTGAGTTAGATAGCGAGATGCAAAATATTGTTAATATTGCTGTAGATTTTGTAGATACATATGGTGGTGGAATGCCTTCTGAAGCTGTATTAGATAATATATATGCAATTAGACATACCAATACACAAACTGGTGTAACAAAAATTAAAAGTTATCTTATTGAATACAGAAGATATATAAATAATATAAAAATTGCTGGAGATAATACCGATGGGATTATGGTTGAAGTTGATGCGGATGGTGTTTGTTATTATAAACGGTTATGGAGAAATTACAATAATAATATGTTGATAAATAATCTTGTCGATGAAGAATATGCTCTACAGTTAAATACTTCTAACATTTGTAATATAATTTTTGGCTCCCCGGTTGACCCTATTAGAATTACAGGAGTTAACCTGGTTTACAAGGGTTCAACAATTGATGCTACTTCTAATACGTTGATACCTGCCTGGGAATACAAAATTGAAAATAGTCCATCGATATTTGTTAATGCTTTGAATGGGCAAATAATTGATTATTAATTAGATAGGAGGCTTATTTTAGCCTCCTTTTTTGAGGTGAGAATTTATGAAAAATTTTTATTTAATTTTATTAAGTGCACTTCTATTTACTTTATCATTACCACCTTTTGATTTAAGTTTATTAATTTATGTTGCTTTTGTTCCATTTTTATATACTGTATATAAATGGAGACAATATAATGACATCTTAATACATTCAACAATAATAGTTATATTAAATTTATTTTTCATACTCAATATAGAAGATTTATCAGTATTAACAAAAATATGTTTTTTACTAATGTTACTTGGATGGGTATTTTTATTTGAGTTAATAGTTAGTAAAATTTTGATTAATTTAAATATAGATAAGTGGTTTTCAGCGTTTGTGTTTGCGAGCTCATGGACAATAATAGATATAATTTCACAAAAAGTAATTAACTTCAGCTGGTTTTTATTTTTGACTCAATACAATCAACAACTAGTTTTACATGTTGGCAAAGTCTTTAGTGTGCATTTTATAACGTTTTTAATTGTGTTAACTAATTACATAATTTTTAATTTTTTTGTTTCTAATAAAAAAACTAAATTAATATATTGGATAATTATTTTTGTTATTCTGTTTGCTTGCGTAAATTGTTATTATATTGCCAAAAATGATGATCAAAGGTATCACAACATTGTAATTGTTCAACCAAATAAGACTTTACAAGAAAAACATTTGGTTACAAAAGATCAATATTATCAAGATTTACAGTTTTATTCACTATTTGATCCTCAATTATTTAAAAATAAAGAAATAGATTTTATTGTATGGCCCGAAACAGTGATAAACAGATGGATTTTTAGGATTCCAGAATATAAAGATCATCTACTTAAACTTTCAAAGGAAACCAATGCATATTTAATTATTGGTGCTCCAGATTTAGATTTTAATTTAAAGGAATACAATTCTGTTTTTATTGTTACACCAGAAGGAAAAATTCATAGATATAGCAAAAATAATACAGTTCCTTTAATGGAGAAAAGTTTTACACCTGGCGAGAATAAACTTTTATTATCTACCAAATATGGACCAATAGAATTTCTAGTATGTTGGGAGTCACTTTCTATCCAAAAAAATACATCTTCACAAATAACGTTTATTTTATCAAGTGATTTAGTATTTGGAAATAGTCATGCAGTTTTAATGCACTCAAGATTAGGCATTTTTACTGCTATAGAAAAAGATGCATCTGTAGTACTTGCGAATTATTCAGGAAAGTCGGCGTTAATTAATTTTAATGGCGAAATTCAAGCAGAAGCTCCTATGTTAAGACCATATATTTTAGAGGGTAAGCTACCAGTTAAGGATAAAAAAGATTTTCGTTTTCGCTTGATGAATCTAATTTACTTAATTTTTTTTCTAGTTGGTCTTAATGAAGTTTTTAATGGTAAGAAAAAAATAGTTTGGAAGTATCAGTGTAGGGTATGGATGGTTTTATTATTACTAATATTAGTTCCAATTATAATAAAGAGTAATCTTTATATTATGGATAAAAAAAATAGAAATTATCTTCCACAACTAGAAATAATAAATACCAAATTTGAAGAGAAAATAATTAGATTTGAAACAAGTGATACTCTAAAGGAGTGTTTAAAAAATTTAATGAAGTATTACGGTATCTATATAACAAAGTACTTTAATGTGGATGAATTAGAAAAGTATACAGTTAACCAAATAGTAGCTGAAATTGGATTTCAGCTAGTAGAAACTAATAAATACGACTTAGACAATCTATTTTTTCCAGTTATTGCATCTTATAAGGGGGATTGGTGTGTAATCTATCGATATGAAAATCGATTTAGAGTATTTTTTACTAAAGAGAAATTTGTAGAATTAGACATAGATGAATTTAGTGATGATATAAAAAAGATATACATTCTAAAACCCTTAAAAATGCCTTTTGATCAAACTTAATACATAAGCTTAATATAGTGATCTATTATCATGGGAATGATATATTTTACTATACATTTTTAATTTTTCCATTTTTCACTCCATTCTGATAAATTATTATGCATCTAATCATTATTTATTTTCTGTTGAAGAAGTTTATGGCGAAAATAGAGAGATAGAACTTAGTGTTTTTGTAGAATAGAAATTGGCTCATTTTTCATTTAAGTTACTAAAAATCTTTCGCATGTGGTATAATTATAAGATAGAATCAGCATTTTTTAATTAATTGTGGAAGGGGGTATTCGAGTGAAAAATAAAAGAAGGATTCCTTACGGAGTTAGTGATTATATAAAAATGAGGTCAAAGGATTTTTTATATATTGATAAAACTAAGTATATTGAGATTTTGGAGAGCTATGGGGAGGATTACATTTTTTTCTTAAGACCCAGAAGATTTGGAAAAAGTCTTTTCCTATCAATGTTAGAGAGCTATTATGATATTAATACTAAAGCTCAATTTGAGCAACTTTTTAATGGATTATATATTGGTGAAAACCCGACTCCAGATGCTAATAGTTATTATATTTTGAAATTTAACTTTTCTGGACTCAATACTTCCAGTCAAGAAATATTGATATCTGATTTTAGTTCACTTGTATTGGAGGCTTTGAATAAATTTTGCGAAATCTATAATCTTGACTTTGAATATACAAAGGAAGGGTTGCCTTCTGTAGTTTTGAGATCTTTCTTAAATCGAGTTGAATCAAAAATCAGTGAAAAAATCTATGTATTGATAGATGAATATGATCATTTTGCCAAGGAGTTATTAAGTTTTCAGGTGGAAGTATTTGAGGAAACAATAAGTAAAACAGGTTTTGTTCGCAAATGGTATGAGGTTTTAAAGAATGGAACTGCTACCGGCATAATTGATCGAATTTTTGTTACAGGAGTAAGTCCAATTACTTTAGATAGCCTAACAAGTGGATTTAATATAGCTTCTAACTTGACCCGTGATCCTAATCTTAATGAAATGATGGGATTTACAGAGGCAGAAGTCTTATCATTATTAAAAGATATTGTAGATATGACTGATGTGAATCAATTATTGCCAGAATTAAAAAATTACTATAATGGTTATCTCTTCAATGAGGATGTAGAGCAAAGAGTATTTAATAGTGACATGATCTTATATTATCTAAATACCTATCAAAAGACTAAAAAGCCTCCAAAAGAGCTGGTTGATATTAACATATCCAGTGACTACTCAAAAATGCAAAAACTTTTCACACTGAAAAATCAAAAGCGGAATTATAGGATATTAGAA
>JAGMES010000052.1 GCA_023128035.1 Halanaerobiales bacterium
TAAGACGTTGCGGGAATTATTTTATACTCTACGATAAACGTAGGGTTTTTTATTTTTGACAATAAAAAGGAGTGCAATCTTTGCACTCCTTTTTATCTATTATTGCCAATCTACAGTAACATTGCCAGTTCCAGAGGTAGGAACAGTATAGGTATGGTTGTTTCCACCTTCCCAGGTTACAGTACCATCAGAAGCAACTTTGATGAATTTAAATTGAATGGTAGTTCCTGCTGGTACACTAGCTACGATGTACCATTCTGGATAATTAGGACATAACATCGGTCCATATGTATCTTCAAAATCAGTACTCCATTTGCCCAACTCTTGAACATTACCAGTTAAATAAATTTGATCTCCCAAATTGGTATAAGCGTTTCTTACAGTAAAGACGATCGGAATTAATTTACCTGTCAGTACTTCATAATCTATTGTATTACTTGTTCCAGCAGAAGTAACGACTTTTACGGAAGCAATTCCAGTGCTTACTGATGGAACAGTAACTTGAATCTCGTTATTTGACCAGGAAGTAACACTAGCAGATGTATTGTTAAAATAAACTGTACCACTTGTGCCAAATCCATCACCACCGATAGTGACTTTATTACCAGAACGTCCCAAAACAGGTCCAACTGAACCAATTAGCGGGGTAGAGGAAGATGTTTTGTAAGTCCATACAGAAACACTATTGCCTGGTAAATTGAAGCCATTTACGGCACCTGAGCTATTTACTGTGATTGAAGTACCACATAAAAGTCCTGACAAATAATCATTATATGTACCTGATGCTAAGTCAGTATATAGCCCAGAGACGTAAGTAGAGCTAGAATTTTTGTTAATTGCAACAAGTACTACATCATTAAAGAATTTCCTTTGATAGATATAAACATTGTCATTAATCCATTTTTGTGTCATATCTCCATATTGAATTGCAGGTTGAGATTGACGTAAACTACTTAAATTTTTAATAACATTATAAGCAGTAGAATTTTGATTCCAGTTATTCATCATTGGACGATTCCATGGGTCTCCACCACCACTTGTATCATCATGTAGATATTGTTCTGTTCCATAATAGATCAAAGGAATTCCACGGCAGGTCAGAACGAAAGCTAAAGCTTGATGAAGTCTGGTATAGTCAGAATTAATTGATAGAAAACGTGCCATGTCATGGTTATCAAGGAAGACAGGTAAATCATTTGCCCATTTATAGTCTTGTCCAGTTTTTACAATTGCATTATTTAAAACTGTAAAGCTGCTATTGTAAGCAAACACATCACGCATAGCTTTGTTCAAGTAAAAATCTAATGGTGCGATTCCAGTACGATTAGCAAATTTAACATTATCATCATAAAGTGCATCACCATAACCGCCTAAATACCATTCACCAGTCATATAAACATCTTTAAGATTAATAATATGATCTGTTAAACTTAGTTGCCAACCCATAGTCATATGTTTGATGGCATCAATTCGGAAGCCGTCTACACCGTGGTTTACTAAGTCAGTTGCAGCTTCTTTAAGATAAGAATCAATTGTGGAATGTTCTTGAGCTAAATCTGCTAAATCAGCAAGATTTTTGTATTGTGCTTCAAATCTATCATCCCAGTTAGTGATTCCGCCATCGTGATGCCAATATCCATGAGAATCATAGTAACGATCATCCCATTTTACACCATTATAGTATAATGCTCCTCGTTCGGCGAAATTAGGATCATTAATATCAGTCGGACTAGTATGATTAGGAGCATAGTCTACTAAAACTTTAATTCCATAATTATGTGCTGTTTGAATCATTTGATCAAAATCAGTCCATGTCCCAAAATGTTCATCAATTTTTTTGAAATCTCTTGCCCAATAACCATGATATCCTGCGTTAGCTTGACCATTATAATAAGCAGCTACATCAATATTATCATGAACTGGAGTTATCCAGAGAGCAGTGATTCCTAAATCACTAAGATATGGAATTTTTTGAGTAATACCTTTCAAATCTCCTCCCCAATACATTTTCCAATTTGACATAGTTGAGTCATAAAGACCAGGTGCCTTAGAAGGATTGTTATTGGATGTATCTCCATCATAGAAACGATCAATCATGATTTGATAGATAACTTCACCTTTAAAATCTAGACCATAAGAAACAGTTGTAAAAGCAAAAAGCAGAATTAAACATAGAAGTAAAGTAAACCTTTTCATTAAATAGTACCCCCTCGATTTTTAAAAATTTGTAAAACTAGGTTTGACCGAGTGCTGTAACACCTCCTTAAGTTGACGAAATAACTACATATCACTAAAGACTTTCTAATTAAATTTTCAAACAGGGAAAGAAATTAAGCTTGTTCAAACGTTTGCACAAGCTTCAAAAAATAAATATAATGTTAAATTTAAAGAATTCTGATTTTACATTATATGCACATTATATAACTTTTTGACCACTATGTCAATTACCTTTCTGACTAGAATTAAGTTTTTTTCAAAATTTGCTAGTGCTAAAAACAGGTAATATCTTTTCTCTGGTTTTTATTATGAAAAAATAAATATGGGTCAAACTAAAGCAAAAAGGAGAACTGAGAGTGATTATCCATGGTGCTAGATATTTTGATAGTATGAAAATGGAGTTTATAGAGGGAAAAGATATTTGGATCGAAGATGGGTTAATTAAAGAAATCGGAAAAGGATTTGATAATCTTAAGCGAGAGGTTATAGATTTGCATGGAAGGTTACTTCTGCCAGGATGGATTGATGCTCACGTTCATTTGACTTTAACAGGAAGCTTGGATCCAATTAAACAATGGCAGGATGATGGGGTTGTTTTTACAGCTATCAAAGGAGCAACGCAATATTTAAGTAACCATTTGCGGTCAGGTGTTACCATCGTGCGGGATTTAGGTGGAGATGGGGATATTGCATTATCATTAAAAAAGGCAGTGGAATTAGGAATTACTGAGGGGCCAGAAATTTATACATCAGGGAAAGCCTTAACTATGACTGGAGGACATATTTATCAGATTAGTACAGAGGTTGATGGTTTAGATGAGGCGCGAAAAGGAGCTCGAGAGGAACTTAAAAAGGGTGTAGATTTGCTTAAAGTAATTGCAACTGGTGGCATTTTAACATCTGGCGCAATACCAGGTTCACCCCAATTGGATCTCGATGAGATTCGAATAATTGTAGAGGAAGCTCATAAAACAAGCAGAAAAGTGGCATCCCATGTTGAAGGAACACAAGGAATTAAAAACTCCCTAATAGCTGGGGTGATACATTAGAACATGGAATTGGTTTAAATGAGGAAATGATTGAGATGATGATTAAGAATTCTGTAACCTTGATTCCAACCTTAAGAGCTCCGAGATTAATTATAGAGCATCGCGAAGAATTGCCAGAGGAGATGGTTAAGAAGGCAGAAGAAATAATTGAAGAGCATAAGGCATCTTTTGCATTAGCATATAAAAAAGGATGTAGGATTGCTGTCGGAACAGATGCAGGAACACCTTTTAATCAGCACGGAGAATATCTTCTTGAATTAAAAGAGTTATTGGCAGATGGGATGAAAATAGAGGAGGTTTTACAGGCAATTTCATTAAATGGAGCAATTGCTTTAGGGATTGAAGATCAATATGGTAATATAGAAGTTGGTAAAGTTGCAAATATAACTATTGTAGAAGATATAAATTATAGAGACTGGCGAAAAAAAATACAGTTGGTTATGTTTAAAGGTAGATTGATAGAGTTTTGAAAATAAAGGAGAGCTTATTATGGAAAAAGATACAGCTTTGTTGATCGGAGCAGGGTTTTCTTATCCGGCAAAAATTCCAATAATGAAAGAATTGGCGAGATATTTTCCTCAGACCCTCCAACAAGAAGAGAAAAGGATTTACGATCAAATTAAATATTTAGTGCCAGATATTCAAGAAGATTTTGAACTATTAATGGAAATCTCCTATGATTTATCAAAAATACCGATCAGTTTGACTACCCATTTAGCTAAAGAAGGTTTTGTATCTCATTTTATTGATCTTGAAGGATTGACAAAAGGTTCGAAAATTTTGATAAAATCTTTAAAGAAATTTTTACATGATAAATGTCAAGTTAAAAAAGAAAATTTAGTTTATCTTTATCCATTTTTTAATTGGTTGAAAAAGAGTCAATATGCTTTGGATATATTTTCTTTAAATTATGATTTGGTGATTGAGAATCTTTGTGAAGAATTCTTTGTTCCATATACAGATGGCTTTTTAATGAATTGGAATCCTGGGTTATTTTTCAATTCACAATTTCAGGTTAAGTTATATAAACTGCATGGCTCGTTTGATTGGTATCAATCTGAATTAGGGGAGAGGATTAAAATTCCGATCTTAAAAGAAGGAGGTAAGCTAGAATTTCTAAATCAGACCAACGTGTATTCGATGATGGTATATCCTAGACGTAAAAAACGAGAGTCATTTGGAGAATTATTCAGATTCTTTTATGATCGGTTACTAACATTAGAAAAATTAGTGGTGATTGGTTATAGTTTTCGAGATGAGGAATTAAAGAAAATTATTGATGAAAGTTTGATTAAGAATCATAGATTACATTTAGAATTGGTATCTCCAATTTCAAAGCAATTAGCCACTCTTTTCCCTTTTTCTGAACGAATTCATTGTCATGAGGGAGGGGTTGAGGAGTGGATTCAAGCTATGTGGAGCGTTTAGTAAATAAAAATAGCAGATATTATCTTTAGAATAATATCTGCTTGCTTAAAAATGTAATTAGTTTTTGGGAGAACGCATGCATTCATTGCAAATTCCATAAAATTCGAGTCGATGATTCTGAATTTTATGACCTGACTGAATTTCAGCTTCCTCAGTTATAGAATCGAGTAGAGGTAAATTTAAATCATACACTTTACCACATTGTGAACAACAAAAATGATAGTGATTTTCAGGATTACCATCATAGCGGCTATAAGTACTACCAAAATTTAGTTCAAATACCTTACCCATATTTTTTAAGATGCCTAGATTACGATAGACAGTTCCAAGGCTGATATTAGGGATAATTTTGCGGACTTCTTCATAAACCCAATCTGCAGTGGGATGTGATGTGGTACTTCTTAAGACGTTTAAGATTGCCTGTCGTTGTTTTGTCATTCGTGTACTTGTTGACTTCGTCATAAGCGTCTTCCCCCCCTTTTTCTATAAGTTCACTATTGCAAATAATAATAATAATAATTACTATTTAAATGTAGCATAAAAATAGCAAAATGTCAAGAAACAAGCAGGAGATTATGAATTTATGAGGAAAGATTTTATAATTAACAAGGTTAATGAATATCTATAAAAATATATGTTTCTAAAAGGAGGTATAGTGATGTCCGATAAACAGAACCTTGTTCTTTTATTTGGAGGGCGTTCAAGTGAACATGAAGTTTCAATCATGTCTGGAAATTCTATTTTTCAAGCTATTGATAAAGATAAATATGAGGTTTATCCAGTTGCAATTACTAAAGATGGTAGATGGCTATCACCAAAAATTTCAACTCAGGTTCTTAAGGACGGAAAGATTATCGACGCGAGCGCAGCAGAAAGCGAACAGATTGCTTTAGTTTTTGAACCTGGTCAATCGAATTTGGTTGGAATAAAGGGTGATCTTAGTGTAAAAATAAAAATCGATCTTGTATTTCCTATCTTGCATGGCCCTTTTGGAGAAGATGGAACTTTACAAGGACTTTTAGAGATGGCTGGTTTGCCTTATGTTGGGGCAGGAGTGACTGCTTCTGCTGTTGGAATGGATAAGGCAATTATGAAAGATTTATTTGCTGTTAAGGGATTACCCCAAGCAAAATACAGTGTAGTCACCCGACATGCTCTAGAAACCGATCTGGAGAAAGTGATAGATAAATTAGAGGAAACCTTTGAATATCCATGTTTTGTGAAACCAGCTAATCTTGGTTCAAGTGTAGGGATTAGCAAAGTACATAATCGTGAAGAGATGCCAGAAGCTTTAAAAAAAGCTGCAGAACATGATCGTAAAATGATTGTGGAGGAGTTTGTAGATGCACGAGAGCTGGAAGTGAGTGTTCTTGGAAATGACATTTACGAGGCTTCAATTGCTGGAGAGATAATTCCGTCAAAAGAGTTTTATGATTATGAAGCTAAATACTTGTCTGATGATTCAAGATTATTAATCCCAGCTCCATTGAATGAAGAGAAAATGGGAGAGATCCGCAAATTAGCAATCCAGGCTTATCAGGCTATTGACTGCCAGGGATTTGCGAGAGTAGATTTTTTTATGGAACAACATTCTGAAAAGATAATGGTAAATGAGATCAATACTTTACCTGGATTTACCAGGATCAGTATGTATCCGAAATTATGGGAAGCGAGTGGATTTTCTTATCCAAAATTAGTTGATCGATTGATTGAACTGGCTTTAGAACGCTATCATGATATGAAACGAAATAAATTTTAAAGAATTTTTGCCCATAATTTGCAGGAATATTTTGCAAAACAGAGAAAATGATCAAGAGAGGTATTTTTAGAATTTTGAAATATAAAAATGATTTAGCTTATGATTTTGATCATTCACTACGTGTGAATCAACTAGTTTTATAAAATAGACCTGAAAGAGAGGAGGATTTAGAGTTATTAATTCTGGTAGGAATTTTACATGATACTGCCAGAAATGAACAGGAACGGACTGGTATCTGTCATGCTGAAAGAGGAGCAGAAATTGCTGAGAAGATTAAAGATTGGAGGGATTCATGATAGTAGGTCTGGCTACGTTTCTAATTTTAATGGGTATTGTTTTGAGTGGGGGTTATATTACCTTCCAGTTGGCTAAGTATTTATATTTAATAGCGAGAATTCCTTTACTTCTTAAAATTGGTTTTATAATGGTTTTATTGGGAGCTTTAATGATTATCACAAAATTGATTTTTGAAAGAATAAAAGGGGGAGATGATGATGATGTTGATCGTAAGTACTGAGAAAATAACTGGTAAGAAAATTGCTAAGACATTGGGAATGGTTCGAGGAAATACTATAAGAGCAAGACATATTGGAAATGATATCATGGCTAGTTTACGGAATATTGTTGGTGGCGAAGTAAAAGAATATACTCGAATGATCTCTGAGTCTAGAGAAGAAGCAGTTAATCGGATGGTAGCAGATGCAAAAAGATTAGGTGCTAACGCAGTAGTTGGGGTGCGTTTTACTACTTCACAGGTTATGCAAGGTGCAGCTGAGATTTTAGCTTATGGTACTGCAGTGATTATTGAAGATGAATAATTAAGTAATTCATAACCCTTTTAGAAGGTGAATAGTATGTAATATATTCTAATCCTTTTGGGAGGGTTTTTTTGTGAAAAATTTTCTAACTAACTGTTCATTAAAATATCAATTTACAGATGAAGATGAATTGATTCAATTTATTTCATTATTTGAATTGGTTAAAAGAGAAATGCCAACATCTGCAAAAGTTAACTTTAAAGAGTCTATATTTACTATTGTTGGTATTGGTGATGATGGACGTTGTTCTTTTTGCCGATATTTAAGGAAATGTTCCAAGGAAATGAATCTATTACTTGAAAAAAGTTGTCCTTATGAGAGAATTGATTCCGACTATAAAGAAAAAGTTTACATTGGAGATAGAGTATTCGACCTTCAACTTTTCGAAGATGAAAGAAAATATTTGGAGTTTTCAAAACGAGTTGCAGAGAGGAAAAATGATTTGGAAGCACATTTTTATCTGGGTTTGATTAATGAATATTTTGGTGATTATTTGAGGGCTTTAGAAGAATATTATGAGGTGTTGTGTTTGAATCCAAAAAATGAATTCTGTATTCGGCGATTCAATGACTTGAAAAAGCAGAACATATGTGCTAAAATAAAATAAAAAGTATGAAATAAGGGATCGCTTATGAATGATAAAAAACGAGAAAAATTATTAAACTTAAAAAAAATAGAAGACTGTCATATTATCCATGTGGATATGGATGCATTCTTTGCTGCGGTTGAACAAAGAGATAATCCTGAATTGATTGGGAAACCTGTGATTGTGGGGGGGAGCGATCCTAATTCAAGGGGAGTTGTTTCAACATGTTCTTATGAAGCACGAAAATATGGTATCCATTCTGCTATGCCTTTACGGGAAGCATATCGTCGATGTCCTGAAGGTGTTTATTTAAATGGTAGTCTTCGGAAATATAATCAGGTTTCAAAACAGATCAAAGAAATTTTTTTTCGCTTTACACCTTTAGTAGAACCTTTATCTCTTGATGAAGCTTTTTTGAATGTACAGGGTTGTGAAAGACTTTTTGGGAATTCAGTAGAGATTGGTTTAAAAATTAAAGATTTGATAGAAGAAGAGCTTAATCTGGTAGCGTCAGTGGGGGTAGCTCCAAACAAATTTTTAGCCAAGTTATCTTCAGATTTAGAAAAACCTGATGGATTTGTAGTGATAACAAAAGATAAGATCGAAGAGGTTCTCTGGCCATTGCCAGTTACTCGCCTTTGGGGTGTAGGTCAGAAAACAGCTGAATACTTGATTTCAAAGGGAATAAAAACTATAGGAATGTTAGCAAAACTAGATCCAGAAATTTTAAGGATTAATTTAGGTAAAATGGGTCCTGGTCTGTATCGTTTGGCACATGGAATTGATGATAGGAAAGTAGAACCTCATTATGGAGCTAAATCTGTTGGAAATGAGATTACTTTTAAAGAAGATACAAGTGATCTTGAATTTTTAGAAACTACCTTGCTTAAATTAGCAGAACAGGTAGGTAGAAGACTAAGGAAATCTAAGATGAAGGGGAGAACGGTGAATATCAAACTACGTTATTCCAATTTTAAGACAATTACACGTAGTAAAACTTTATCCTCTAATACTAATTTATCTCAAACTATTTATGAGGTAGGATTGAATTTGTTAAGGAGTACAGATTTATTTAATAAATCTTTTCGATTAGTGGGAATTAGCATTTCGAATATTGCTGGTGAGGAAAATCAGCAGATGTCTCTTTTTGAAGAAAAGGTAGATTTACATTCTGATATTCTTTCACAAATTATGGATGATTTAAAAGACCGTTTTGGAGAAGATGCTGTAACGCGTGCTAGACTTATCGGTACAAAAGGGAAAAAGTTATGGGTACCAGAAAAAGATAATTAAAAATAGTTGATCTGATTGGGTTTTGGTGTATATGTGACCATAACCAGAGATAAGCAAATAAATTGATGGTAAAAAAAGTAACTAGGAAATATTTTTAGGTTACTTATTTTTGCCATCTTTTTATTTGCTTATAACTAGCCTGGTAGCAAAATAAACCGCCACCTTTTCCCACTATTCTTTTAAACTGCGGGAAAAAAAGACTTTTAGGAATTTGAAAAAATTTGGTAGCCAGAATCCACCACTGAAACTCTTCATATATTCGCTTTGAGTTTCTTTATTTTTGGTCCATGTATAGAAGAAATCAACTTTCATGGAACTTTCAACCCCTTTCTGGTCATTATCTTTCTTTATTATCATATGTGAGGTAATTAAAAAAGTACACTTTTTTAATTATTTTTTTGTTATTAATTTCAAAAGCTAAAGGAGATTCTTAGGTTATATAGAATATAAAACTAAGTGGGAGAAAGTGGGGGACAGTGGGGCAATAGGATAGTGATTGTGGGAGGAGGTGGATGTAATCATGTTCATGGGAGAATACCAGCACTCGATGGACGCTAAAGGCAGGTTGATTATGCCTGCAAAGTTTAGAGAGTCCTTAGGAGAAAAATTTGTGATAACTCGAGGGTTGGATAATTGTCTTTTTGTATTTCCTAATGAAGAATGGTGCATCCTAGAAGAGAAATTGAAATCCCTTCCTATGACTCGCAAAGATGCTCGTGCTTTTGTTCGTTTTTTCTTTTCCGGTGCTACCGAATGTGAATTAGATAAATCAGGGAGAATTAATCTCCCACAGAATTTACGTGAATTTGCTAAACTTGATAAAGATATCGTCGTTCTTGGAGTTTCAAATAGAATTGAACTTTGGAGCAAAGAGAATTGGGATCAATATATGTCTGTGACTTCAGAGTCATATGAAGAGATTGCCGAAACCATGGAAGAATTAGGAATTTAGGGGTGAAAATAAATGGAATTAACACACACAACGGTACTTTTAGAAGAAACTGTTCAGTATTTAAATGTTAAACCTGAAGGGATTTATGTAGATGGTACTCTTGGAGGTGGAGGGCATTCTCTTAAGATTGCTAAAGCTTTGGGTTCAGGGGGGCATTTGATAGGAATTGATCAGGATGAAGTCGCCCTTGAAATTGCAAAAAAACGATTAACACCTTATCTTGAAAAGATTACTTTGGTTAGAGATAATTTTAAAAATGTTAAAAAGGCTTTATATTATCGTGGGTTTGAGGAGATTGATGGAATTATTTTTGATTTAGGCTTCTCATCTCTTCAGGTGGATGATTATGAACGGGGATTTAGTTATAAAAGAGACGCAGTTTTAGATATGCGTATGGACCAACGACAAGAATTGACAGCAAGAGAGATTGTGAATTCCTGGAATGAGAGTGAGTTAACACGAATTATAAAAGAGTATGGAGAGGAAAAGTGGGCCAGCCGGATTGCTCAGTTTATTGTCAGAGAGCGGCAGCGAAAACAGATTGATACTACTCAGGATTTAGTTGATTTGATTAAAGCAGCTATTCCAGCCAGCGCCAGACGTTCTGGTCCTCATCCAGCAAAACGAACTTTTCAAGCTCTCAGGATAGCTGTAAATGATGAATTGGGAGTTTTAAAGAAAGCATTAAAGGATAGTCTTGATTTATTAAAACCAGGTGGACGAATTTGTGTAATTGCATTTCATTCTTTGGAAGATCGGATAGTTAAACAATTTTTCCGTGATCTATCTAAAGATTGCATATGTCCAAAAGATTTTCCGATATGTGTCTGTGGTGTAAAACCGGTGTTAAAAGTGATAACTCGTAAACCAATTACACCTGGACAAGAAGAATTAGAGAAAAACTCTAGGGCGCGGAGCGCATTTTTAAGAGTTGCAGAGAAATTGTAGCTTATTCCTAAAGTTCTATTAATAAGGGAGGGTGAATAGATTGAAAGTGAATAGGCATGCACATTATAAATATGATGCAAATAGATTTATTAATCGAAAGCAGGAAAATAGCATTAAGATAAAGAAACATAAAGAGAAACCTTTCGGATTAAAAGCAATTAGCACTGTTTTTTTTGTTTTTATAATTGGTTTTATTATTATTTTATATGTGAATCAATTCGCAAAAATAAGTACTACTAATTATCAGATTAAGAAATTGGAGAAAGAAATTGCGAAATTAAAGTTAGAAAATGAAAAAATTGAATTTAAAATTTCTCAGAGCCAGAATTTAAAATTAATTGATCAAAAAGCGAAAGACTTTGGTATGGTTGTACCAGATACTTCTATATATGTAACATTGAATCAGGATTCCAAAAAACAGACAGAGGCTTCTGAATCGCTTAAAGAGGATAATAAAATTGTCCATCTTGCTAGTGAAGTTGCAGTTTGGTTTAAAAATTTGACATCTGTTGAGGCGGGAACTTTAGATGAGTAGTTAGTTCTCAAATCATTTTGGAGGGATTCTGATGAGTAATTATTCGAAACTACAGATAAGGAAAAGAATCACAGCACTTTTTCTTATCGTAGTTTTTCTTATGTTATGCTTATTTATTAGACTGATGTGGATACAGGTTGTTAATGGTGGAGAATATTATGATAAAGCTTTAAATCAACGTCTACGGGAGTTGCCGGTTAAGCCAAAAAGAGGCACTATTTATGATCGAAATGGCAAAGAACTGGTGGTGAGCGGAACAGCGGAAACAATTGTGGCTTTTCCAGCTGAAATTAAAGATCCTATTGCTACAGCTAAAGCTTTGGCTGGTGTTTTAACAATGTCTGAAGAGGAAATTTATAATAATATAACAATAAATGCTTCGAGTAGATGGGTTCAGCGGAGAGTTGATGAAAAAATTGCTGCAAAGATTAGAGAATTAGATCTTCCAGGTATTGGGTTTGCTACTGAAAGCAAACGCTTTTTTCCCAATGGAGAATTAGCTTCTCATATATTAGGTTTTTCAGGTGACGATGGTAAAGGGTTAGAGGGTCTTGAAAATACTCTGGATAATTATCTTAGCGGAGTTCCAGGGAGAGTTGCAGTAGAACGGGATGGTAAAAATCGTGAATTGCATGATGGGATTCGAAAATTTTATTCTCCAGTGGAGGGAAATAATGTTTATTTAACGATTGATGAAGTAATTCAATATATCGCAGAAAGAGAGTTAGATGCTGCTTTAACAAAGGTTAAAGCAAGAGGAGGATCAATTATTGTAATGAATCCTGAAACTGGAGAAGTTTTGGCTTTGGCCAATAGGCCAACTTATGATCCGAGTATAACCCCCCGTAGTCCAGATATTTCCTGGAGAAATATTGCTGTTGTAGATTTATATGAGCCTGGTTCCACTTTTAAGATTATTACAACAGTGGCAGCTTTAGAAGAAGGTGTGGTTAATGTTAATGACCGTTTCTTCTGTAAAGGATCAATTCAGGTTGCTGGAGAGTCTATCAGTTGTTGGGAAACAGAAGGTCATGGGAGTCAGACTTTTGCAGAAGTAGTGCAGAATTCTTGTAACCCGGGATTTGTTCAAGTTGGGCAAAGACTTGGTGCTGAACTTCTTTATAAATACGTTAAAGCTTTTGGTTTTGGTACGAAAACGAATATTTCTCTTACAGGTGAAGGTGTAGGTATAGTTAACAAACTTGAGGATATTGGTCCTGTGGAATTGGCAACCCTTTCATTTGGTCATAGTATTAGTGTTACGCCTATTCAGTTAATTACTGCCGTTAGTGCTGTTGCAAATGATGGGCTTTTATTAGAACCACAAATAGTAAGAGAAATTCGCAATACTGAAGGGGAGTTAATCAAAGATTTTGAGATAGTCCCAGTTCGTCAGGTGATCTCTAAAGAGACTGCCGAATTGGCTCGTGAGTTACTTGCAAATGTAGTTAAAGAAGGAACTGGTAAAAATGCACAAATAGAAGGTTATACAGTTGGCGGCAAGACAGGTACTGCTCAAGCTTATGGAGGTGTTCGTTCATATGATTCTTCTTTTATTGGTTTTGTACCTGTAGATGATCCTAAATTAGCGATTTTAGTTGTTTTTTATGATGTTACTAGCTATCCTCATTTTGGTTCTCAGACAGCTGCACCAGTCTTTCAAAAGGTAGCTAAATATGCTTTGAGATATCTCGAAATTCCTCCACAACAGTTAACAGAGGAGGAGAAAACTAATTTTAAACTTAAAGAGGTAGAAATTCCTGACCTCAGGAATCAACCTATTGAATATGCGCGAGAAAAACTTTTAAAGATGGGGTTTATGGTGAAGGTGGAAGGAAATACTGAGCTGGTTTTCGATCAAATTCCTGTTCCTGGCGTGATTATGCCAGAGCGTAGTACAGTGATTCTTTTTGCTCAGGATGGAATTGATAATAAGGGTCGCTATAAGGTAACAGTTCCTGATTTGGAAAAAATGTCTGTAAAAGAAGCATCTAAACTCCTTGCTGAATTGGGACTTAGAATTCAGTATTCAAATGATCAAGGAAAAATTATTAACCAAGTTCCTGTGCCTCATACCAGAGTAGAATCAGGAACAGTGATTAAGATTTTCGTAAAATAGTATAGAAGTTATCAATCTGAAAAATAATAAGTGAGAATCGAGGGATGAATAAGATGAAAAATTTAGAAATAATACTACAAAATCTTGGAGAGTATCAACTTCATAAAGCACCAACTGTGAAAGAAATTACAGGGATAACCTACGATTCTCGCCAAGTTAAACCTGGGTTTATCTTTGTAAGTATCAGAGGTTTTCAATTAGATGGTCATGATTATATCGATCAGGCGATTAAAAATGGTGCGCAGGTGATTGTTATTGAAAAAGATGTACCTTACAATTTAAATATCACTTATATCAAAGTGGAGAATTCCAGGGAGGCATTAGGGAAACTGAGTGAAGCTTTTTATGATTTTTCCTGGCGTAAATTGAATCTGATTGGTGTTACTGGAACGAATGGAAAAACTACTACCACTTATATGATAGAATCAATTTTACGTGGTGTTCAATTAAAAACAGGTGTGATCGGTACGATTCAAAACAAAATAGATGATGAAATTGTTTCCACCCAGAGGACTACACCGGAATCATCAGATTTACACCAATTATTTAACAGAATGGTTTTAAATTGTGTGAATCATACAGTGATGGAAGTTAGTTCTCATGCTCTTGAGCTTAAGAGGGTTATGGATCTTTCGTTTAAGGTGGGCGTGTTTACTAATATTTCTCAGGATCATTTAGATTTTCATGATACTTTAGAAAATTATAAGATAGCTAAAGGAAAACTATTTAAAAACTTATCTATTGATGGGGTGGGTGTAGTTAATCTAGATGATCTTGCAGGGGATTATATGATAGAACAGTGTACTGGTAAAGTATTAACATATGGAATTCATCGAGAAGCAGATATTAAAGCTTTAGAGATTGAGATCAACGTAAATGGAGTTTCTTATCTTTTAGAAACGCCAATAGGTAAAATTAGAATGAATTTAAAGTTTACAGGATATTTCAATGTATACAATTCATTGGCTGCTATAGGTGTAGGTCTGGCTTTACAGATTCCATTAGAAGTTATTAAAGAAGGTCTTGAAAGTTTGTCTGGAGTCGCAGGAAGATTTGAACAGGTAGACGCAGGTCAAAAATTTGGTGTTATTGTTGATTTTGCACATTCTCCTGATGGAATGGAGAATGTGTTAAAGACAGTTCAGGAATTTGAAAATGGAAGAAAAATTGTTGTTTTTGGATGTGGTGGAGATCGAGATAGAACCAAACGTCCTATAATGGGTAAAATTGCTGCTAAATATAGTGATTTAATAATTGTTACATCTGATAATTCTCGAACTGAAGATCCGCTTCAAATTCTGAAAGATGTAGAAGAGGGTTTCAAAGAATTCGAAGGACCAGTTGAATATCACTTGATTGCAGAACGACGTGTTGCAATCTTTCACGCGGTTCGAGAAGCTGAGCCTGGTGATTTAGTAATTATTTTAGGCAAAGGTCATGAAACATATCAGATATGTAATGGTTATACTATCCCGTTTGATGATCGAGAAGTTGTCAAAGAGGCTATATTGGCCAATTTATAGGAGGCGTGTTATGATTCAGATGAATACTTTAGAATTATGTAAGGCTTTAAATGGGGAATTGATTGCTGGATTTAGTAATGAGTTTTCAGGAGTTAGTATTGATAGTCGTAAAATTGAATCAGGTCAACTATTCTTTGCTATTGTTGGGGAAAAGATGGACGGTCACAAATTTGTCGAAGATGCATTAATACAAGGTGGAACTGGAGCTATAGTTGATTGTGAGATGGATATTGAATTAAAAGAAGGACAGTTTCTTATAAAAGTAAAAGACACGACTTCTGCATTACAGGATCTTGCTCATTATTATCGTAAAAAATTTGATATTAAAGTAGTTGGAATCACAGGAAGTGCAGGAAAAACGACAACGAAAGATATGATTGCTTCAGTATTAAGAGAAAAATATAATGTTTTAAAAACTGAAGGAAATTTAAATAATTATTATGGGCTTCCTCTAACTCTATTTCAATTAAAATCTGAGCATGAAGTTCTGGTTGTTGAGATGGGGATGAGTGATTTAAAAGAGATCGAATTATTAGCTAAATTAGCTGAGCCTGAGTTTGGGGTGGTAACTAATATTGGGCATAGTCATCTTGAGCATTTAAAGACATTAGATAATGTTGTTTTAGCAAAACAGGAATTGATTGAAAATTTAGTAGGTCAAAGGATTGCTATTTTAAATGTAGATGATTATAGAGTAAGAAAGATGTCTGCTTTGGCAGATCAGGCTGTATTTTTTGGTATGGATGAATTGGCTAATTATCGGGCGTTGAAAGTTGATCAGAATGAATTAAAGGGAATGAAGATTATTTTGGAAGGTGAAAAAATTTCTTTTGATATTCCTCTTCCGGGTGAACATAATGTATATAATGCGCTTGCTGCAATAGCAGTTGGGCGCGTATTGGGAGTTAGTTTTTCTAAGATTCAAGAGGGATTGAAAAATTTTCAGCCTTCTAAGATGAGAATGAATATAAGCAAGTTGGGTGAAAATATTACCTTGCTAAATGATGCATATAATGCAAATCCAGATTCGATGCAAGCTAATTTAGAAGTTCTTGCTAATTGTTCTGGACGAAAAATTGCAGTAGTAGGCGATATGTTAGAGTTGGGATCTTTTGCAGAAAAATCTCATTTTGATATTGGAAGATTTGCTGCCCTTAAAGGTATAGATCTGATATTTATTAAAGGAGATTATCGAAAGTTTGTAGCTGAAGGGGCCGTCGCTGGTGGATTGAGTTCTGATAAAATCTTTACTTTTGCAAGCAATCTTAAATTGGCAGAACAACTTCTTGATGTAGTTCAACCTGGAGATACTATTTTGATTAAGGGATCACGTGGAATGAAAATGGAAGAAGTTGCAAAAATACTAGGAGAAAAGATTAAATAGTTTATTTGCTAAGTGTTTAACGACATTTCAGAAGGGGTTTTTAGAGTCCTCTATAGGTGGGGATAAAAGCCCTACAATAATTTCAAAACTTTAGTGAGAGTTTAAATTTCCTTCTGAAGTCGTTAAATTTAAGAGATAATAACGTAGTTATTATCTCGACTTTAAGGGAGGAAGAAGTAATATGACAGGAAATATAACACTTTTATATGCTTTAGGATTATCCATTTTAATTGCTCTTATAACTGGTCCAGGATTTATTCGTATTTTCTATAGATTGAAATTCGGTCAACAGATTCGCGAAGTTGGGCCAAAGAGCCATTTTCGGAAAAAAGGAACTCCTACTATGGGTGGGATTATGATAATTTTAGCAATCCTTGTCGCTACGTTTGTGGTAGTCCCCCTTACAGATCAGATTCTTTGGGCTCTTTTTCTGACATTAGGATTTGGTCTTATAGGTCTTTTAGATGATCTAATAAAAATTGTGGCGGCCCGTTCATTAGGTTTAAGAGCATGGCAGAAGATTGTTGGTCAGCTCATTTTGAGTGGCCTTTTGGCATTTTATGTAATAGGTGAGCCTGCATTGATGGAAATATTGATTCCTTTTACCAATCTGACCGTGAATTTAGGAATTTTTATGGTTCCTGTGGTGATGTTTTTGATCATCGGGACTGTGAATGCTGTTAATTTAACCGATGGTCTGGATGGATTGGCTTCTGGAGTAACGATTGTTGTTTCTTTAACTTTTGCTTTGATCCTTTTTTTGCAAGGAAAGTTGGAGATGGCTGCATTTACTTTGGCTGTGACTGGCGCATGTATCGGTTTTTCCAAGTTTAATTCTCATCCAGCGCAAGTTTTTATGGGAGATACTGGTTCATTTGCTCTAGGTGGTGCACTATCTGCTATAGCAATCTTTAGTCAAACAGAGATTTTTTTGGGGATAATTGGTGGTGTTTATGTGTTAGAAACGCTTTCTGTGATGATGCAGATTAGTTACTTTAAGATGACAGGTGGAAAGAGAATCTTTAAAATGAGTCCACTACACCATCATTTTGAATTGAGTGGCTGGAGTGAACCACAGGTAGTAACACTCTTTATAATTGCTTCTATCTTTTTAGCAGCAATTGGACTGATTGGTTTTATTCGATTTATCTAGAAGGGGCAGGGGATAAAAATGGATTTGAAAGGTAAGCGTATAGGAGTTATAGGACTAGGAAAACGAACTGGTGTGGTCACTACAAAAATTCTAGTAAGTTTGGGAGCAGAGGTAGTTGTAAGTGATATAAAACCTGCTGAAAAATTAAATGAAGAACTTTCAATGTTAAAGAATTTTTCTGGGGTTGAATATGATCTGGGTGGGCATACAGAAAAGGTGCTTAATGTGGATATGATCATTACTAGTCCAGGAGTTCCTGTAGACATTCCAATTTTTCATGAAGCGAAAAAGAGGGGAATTGAAGTTATTAGTGAGATTGAACTCTCTTACCGTCTTTCAAAAGCTCCTTTTATTGCTATTACTGGAACGAATGGCAAAACAACAACCACTTCTTTAATCGGTGAACTATTAAAACCATATCCTCACCGGGTTTTTGTTGGTGGAAATATTGGTCGTACATTGATTGGTGAAGTTTTGAATCTTTCAGAAGATGATTTGGTAGTTGCAGAAGTGAGTTCTTTTCAGTTAGAAACTGTTGAAAAGTTTTATCCAAAGATTGCCCTGTTTTTAAACTTAACCCCTGATCATCTTGATCGGCATAAGACTATGGAAGCATATCTTCACGCGAAAATGAATATTTTTAAAAATCAATCTGAGGAAGATTATGTTATATTAAATGCAGATGATCGTTCGTTACGAAAGATTGCTCCTGAAATTCCTTCAAAAATTATTTGGTTTAGTCGAAAGGACAAGAAATTGCCAGGAATGTATCTTGATGGGAAAATGATGATTGCTGAATTCGATGAAGAACCAGTGGAAATACTTTCAGTTGATGAACTTTTGATTCGAGGAGATCACAATATAGAAAATGCTCTTGCTGCTGCTGCTGCTGCTTTGCTAGTTGGAATCTCTCCTGAAAAAGTTAGAATGGGTTTGCGTAATTTTACAGGTCAGGAGCATACTTTAGAATATGTTTTAACAGATAAAGGTGTGCAGTATTATAATGATTCGAAGGGTACAAATCCAGATGCTTCAATCAAGGCACTTAAAGCTTTTCAAGAACCAGTGGTTCTTATTGCAGGGGGTTTAAGTCGTGATTTGGATTTTACTGAGTTTATCGAGGTGGTAATTGAAAAAGCTAAGGTCTTGATTTTGCTCGGTGAAACAAAAGAAGAATTGTATAAAAAGGCTTTAGATTGTGGATTTAGTGGTGAGCTTGAAGTTGTTGAAAATTTAGAAATAGCGGTGAAATTATCCCAAAGTTTAAGCAAGCCTGGAGATGTAGTAATTTTATCACCTGCTTGTGCTAGTTGGGATCAATTTTCAAGCTATGTTGAAAGAGGCAGACTTTTTAAGGAGTATGTAACAAAATTGGCAAAGAACTGATGGGGAGGAATAGACTGATGAAAAGAATGGAAAGATCCTCGCCTGATATTTTGATCTTCATTATGGTGATCATTCTTATGGGAATGGGGATTGTAATGATTTATAGTGCCAGTGCAGTCCAGTCAGGTTTTAAATATCTTCTTCGGCAATTGATGTGGTCAGTGGTGGGAATTGCTGGAATGATCTTTTTTATCGAGTTTGATTATCGACGATACCGAAAAATGAGTGGATGGCTTTTACTTTTTTCTGTTATTGGACTTTGTTTAGTATTAGTTCCTGGTATAGGAATTGTAGTAAATGGATCAAGACGTTGGTTGGGCTTTGGATCTTTTCGTTTTCAACCTTCCGATATTGCTAAATTTGCCTTAGTAATCTTTTTAGCAAATTATCTCGCAACTTACTCAGAAAAAATGCAAACAAAATTACGAACATTAATTGTACCTCTTGCTATTGGAGGTTTGGTCTGTTTATTGATTTCAGTAGAAGATTTGGGAACCGCTGCGACTTTAGGTGGAACACTCTTTTTAATGATTTTTTCAGTAGGTGTACCTTTAAAAATTCTTAGTGGATTATGTACGATGGTTACACCAGGATTTTTGTATTTTATTTTTTCTGAAAAATATGCCTATCGGAAAGCTCGTTTGCTTTCTTTTCTTGATCCATGGGCTGATCCATTAGATAAAGGTTATCATATTATTCAGTCTCTATATGCTTTGGGTTCTGGAGGAATTTTCGGAATGGGCTTTGGGCAAAGTAAGCAAAAGTTTTATTATCTTCCTGAGGCAAATACAGATTTTATCTTTGCGGTCCTTGGAGAAGAACTAGGATTAGTGGGAACTTGTTTTGTTTTATTATTATTCTTTTTACTGGGCTGGCGGGGATTTCAGATTGCCCTGCGATGTGAGGATCTTTTTGGTTCACTACTAGCTGTTGGCTTGACTTCAATGATAATTTTGCAAGCATTTATCAATATAGCTGTAGTAACAGGTTCAATGCCTGTTACTGGGATAACTCTACCTTTTATTAGCTATGGAGGTTCATCTTTGTGTATTATGCTTTCAGCAGTAGGAATATTATTGAATATATCCCGGTATGCTCGGGATCTGTAGAATGACTGGAGTGGTGAAGATGAAGTTTATTATCACTGGTGGTGGAACAGGAGGACATATTTATCCCGCTCTTTCGATTGCTCAGGGATTAAAAATGGAGTTTGACGAAGCAGAGATATTGTATATCGGAACAGAATCAGGTATGGAAAAAGATATTGTTCCTAGAGCGGGTTACAAGATTGAATTTGTCAGTGCAGAAGGACTTAGTCGTAAATTGACCTTGAAAAATGTCAAGACTGTGCTTAAGACTGTTTCTGGTGTTATTCAGGCAATAAATATTATCAGGCGTTTCAAGCCAGATATGGTGATTGGAACTGGGGGATTTGTTTCTGGCCCTGTAATGTTGGCAGCAGTTTTGTTGAAAAAGCCTACATTGATTCATGAACAAAATGCTTATCCTGGATTGACCAATCGATTGATTGGCAATCATGTAAGTCAAATTGCTCTTAGCTTTGATGAATCAAAAAAATATTTTAAATCAAAAAAAATTATTCATACGGGTAATCCTATAAGGAAAGAGATTTTAAACAGAAACAGAGAAGAAGGATATAGAAATTTACAACTAAATTCTGGCAAGAGGACAATTCTGGCTTTTGGTGGGAGTGGTGGTGCAACCAGTTTAAATAAAACTATGCTGGGTTTTTATGATTATGTTAATAAAAATTCTGATATCCAATTGATTCACGTAACAGGAAAGCGCGATTATCAGAAACAATTAAAGTGGATTGAGGAAGGAAAATTGCACCTTGGGTCAAGGATACAACTGAAAGAATATCTTTACCATATAGAAGATGCTTATGCTGTAAGTGATTTAATTATCGGGCGGGCAGGTGCGATTACTCTTGCTGAGATGACGGCAAGGGGAATTCCAGCAATTTTGATACCTTTTCCTTATTCTACAGAAAATCATCAAGAGCATAATGCCCGTGCATTAGAGAAAGCTGGAGCAGCCCGGATGATTTTAGATAGTGAGTTAACCGGGGTCAGTTTAGCTGAAAAAATCGACGAGATTTTTACAACTCGAGGCATGATAGAGAGAATGAAAGAGGCCAGTTTAAAGATGGGAAGACCTGATGCAGATAAAAGAATAATTCAGATAGTAAGGGAAATATTAAACTAATGTAATGGACAAGCAAAAAATATTTGCACATAATCTAAGGGGCTGCATAAGATGAGATATGTGGCAGTTCTGGGTACGTAAAGGAGTGAAGTGGATGGATACCAAAAAGATTCATTTTATTGGTATTGGTGGTATTTCTATGAGTGGAATTGCCAGTATTTTGCTTGATCTGGGATTTGAGGTATCAGGCTCTGATTTAAAAGATTCTCCATTATTAAGGGATTTAGAAAAGAAAGGTGCCCAGGTCTTTGTTGGCCATGATGAAGTTAATCTAAAAAATCCAGATGAAGTAGTAGTAACGGCGGCTATCCCGCCAACCAATGTTGAATTAATGAAAGCACGAGAATTAGGGATTCCGATTGTTAAACGTGCTCAAATGATAGCTAGACTGATGAATTATAAAAAGGGAATTGCTATTGCAGGGACTCATGGTAAAACTACAACAACATCGATGGTTTCTTTGCTATTGGATAAAATCGGATTGGATCCAACAGTCTTAATAGGCGGAGAGTTAAACGACATAGGTGGCAATGCTAAGTTGGGTCAAGGGGAATATCTGATCACTGAAGCAGATGAAAGCGATGGATCTTTTTTGTATTTTGAACCTTTGGTATCGGTAGTTACAAATATTGAGTCAGATCATATGGATTATTATGGAACAGAAGAAAATTTAAAAGATACTTTTATTAAGTTTTTAGAAAAGGTTCCATCTAATGGAGTTAAAATTGTTTGCTGGGATGATCCTGTAATCCGTTCATTGGTAAATGCTGATGATGCAAATTTAATGACTTATGGTTCTCGTGATGATTGTGTGGTACAAATGAAAGATACAAAATTTTTCCCTCAACATACAGAAGTTGAAGTGTATTATAAAGGTAGTCTGCAGGGTCAATTGATTCTTCAAGTTCCAGGACTACATAATGTGTATAACAGTCTTGCTGCTGTAGCTGTCGGATTTTATTTAGGGTATTCTTTTGATGAGATTGCTCAGTATCTTGGCCAATTTAAAGGTGTACATCGACGTTTTGAGAAGAAGGGGCTTGTTAATGATGTCTTAGTAGTAGATGATTATGCCCATCATCCTACAGAGATTAAGATGTCTTTAAAAGCAGCTAAGCAACGTGGAAAGAATAGAGTGATTGCAATATTTCAACCACATCGTTATTCTAGGACTTTACACTTAAAAGATGATTTTAGTAAATCTTTTTCTGACGCAGATACAATAATTATGACTGGGATATATAGTGCTGGTGAAAAACCAATAAAAGGTGTTGATGGTCATGACTTAGCTCAATTAACTGAGCAATATGAGAACAGACCGGTTAAATATTTTTCTAATCTTGAGGGTATAGCTGAATACTTATCTGATATAGTTCAGCCTGGAGACTTAGTAATTACATTGGGAGCTGGGGATATTTATCAAGTTGGAGAAGAGTTGTTGAAAATTTTAAGTGGTTCAGGTCTTTCTTTAAGGATTACGTGATATGGAGATTCGCAAAAAAGAGCTCTTAAAATATCATACGGGGTTAAGAATTGGAGGGCCAGCAAGTTTGTTTATGATCCCTAATAGAATTGAAGATTTGCGCCAAGCGGTGGTTTTAAGTGGGAGAAAGAAGATGCCTTTTAAAGTGATAGGTAATGGTTCTTCCATAATAGTATCTTCCAAAGGATATGATGGGATAATAATCAAGTTGGTTAATGTGTTAAATCATATTCGATTTGAAAAAAACCGTATTTATGTGGGAGCTGGCGCAACTATGCCTACTCTTATTCGGCAAGCTTTGGCTCGTGGTCTAAATGGACTTGAAAACTGGTGGGGATTGGCTTCAACCGTTGGAGGATGGTTGATTCGGATGGGGCTCTCTCAAAAGCCTTATCTGGATCACCTTATTAATGAGCTCTATGTAATGGAACCTGATGGTTGTCTAACCCGTTTTATTGAACCATCACAGATTTTTGATAAAGGATTTTTTAACCAAAGGGTAGTGGTAGAGGTTGTATTTCAATTGAGACCAGGAGATCGAGACGAGATGAATTTAGAGATAGAAAGACGTCAGGCTGAATGTGATTTTTTGGCCCAAACGAGATTGCCGATGGCTGGTCCAATTTTTCTAACATCTGAAGGAGATTTAACAAGTCTATTTGTTGACAAAAAACTATCTGGTTTGCGGATAGGAAAAGCCGCACTTTTGGGTATAGGTAATGGTTATGTAACTAATCTTGGAGATGCAACATATCAGGATGTTCTAAAACTTATTGATAGAGTTAAACAAATAGTTAAAGATAAAGATTTGAAATCACGTGATGGATTGTGCCTATTGTCTGAAAAGGAAGTGATTCAATGTTAAAATACGAAATCACAGGTGGTCACAGATTAGAGGGAACTGTTAGGATTAGTGGATCTAAAAATTCAGTTTTGCCAATCCTAGCTGCAACCGTACTTTCTAATGGTAAGAATATTATTCATGATGTTCCACGTTTGAAAGATGTGGAAGTAATGATTGAAGTTTTGCGTCATTTAGGTGCGATAATTAAATTTGAAGAAAATACATTGGAAGTAGATACTTCAAACATTAATGTATATGAAATTCCTGATAACCTTATGCGTAAAATGAGAGCAACAGTTTTTTTAATGGGTCCATTGCTAGGAAGGTTTGGAAAAGTAACAATATCTCAACCTGGGGGTTGTAGTATCGGACCTCGTCCTATAAATTGGCATATAAAAGGATTAAAAGAATTGAATACAGAATTTACAGAAGGGCATGGTTTTATAATTGGTGAGGTAAAAGGAGAACTTTTGGGTCGAGAAATCCATTTAGATTTCCCAAGTGTTGGGGCTACTGAAAATCTCATGATGGGAGCAGTATTAGCTAAGGGTACAACGTGGATTCGTAACTGTGCTAAAGAGCCTGAGATTGTAGATTTGCAGAATTTTTTAAATCAGATGGGTGCAAAGGTTAGAGGTGCAGGTACAGATATGATTAAGATCGAAGGAGTACAAAAACTACATACCACTGAGTACACGATTATCCCAGATCGAATTGAAACAGGAACATATATGATTTTGGCTGCCACTACAGGTGGTAATCTAGTAATTGAAAATACGATTCCTGAACATGTAGAAGCTCTTATCGCTAAATTAAATGAATCTGGTGTTCAGGTATCATGCGAAAATGATACGATCCATGTAAAGGGAAATCAGCGGATGAATGCATTGGAGATAAAAACTCTTCCTTATCCAGGATTTCCCACTGATTTGCAAGCTCAAATGATGACAGCATTGGCTGTTGCTGATGGAACTAGTATAATTACAGAAACAATCTTTGAGAATCGATTTAAACACGCAGAGGAACTAGTTAGAATGGGAGCTAATATTCGAATTGAAGGTCATACAGCTATTGTTAATGGTGTTTCACAAATTACAGGTGCTTCAGTTGAAGCTACTGATTTACGAGCTGGGGCAGCTTTAATAATTGCGGGATTGATAGCAGATGGCACAACTACTATTTATAGTGGTGAACATATTGAACGAGGTTATGAAAAACTTGTGGAAAAATTAATTCATATAGGTGGTAAAATTAAAAAGTTGATAGATTAAGAAAAAGAGAGGGGTGTAGGGATGAAAAAAGGAATATTTATTTTGTCAACTTTGTTGTTATTGATCATTGGAATCGTTTTAATTATGCACTCCTCTTATTTTGAGATTAAAGAAATTTTAGTGGTTGGAAATGAAATTTTAACGACAGAGCAGATAATTGAAATATCTGGAATATCCAAAGGACAGAATCTTTTTTTGGTTCCAGGTCGGGAAGTTGTAAATAGATTGATGAACTATGTTCGAATTAAAGGAATAAAATTTGAACGAAATTTCCCTGATCAAATAGTGATTCAGATAAATGAAAGAACTGGTTTAATGTTGATTTTTACAGAAGATGGTAGGTGGATTGAACTTGACCAGGATGGACAGATTTTAGAAACTTTTACTACAAAAGAAATTTCGCGTCTTCCTATCATGGAGGGATTAAATTCGAAAATTATAGGAACTCATATAGAGATGACTGATGATTTAAATAATATAATATTTTTGCTAGAAGCTTTATTATTTATGCAAGACAAGATGAGTAAGGTTAGTTATCAAGGGGGAGAAATTATTGTTACATTACGTTCTAAAGGAACTATTAATTTTGGACAACCAGTAAATCTGAAAAAAAATATACAAATACTAGAAAAAATATGGGAAAATTTAGAAACTGTACTTGACAAACTTGATTATATCAAATTTAACTATGAGAAAAAGCCTGTTATTCGTTTTATAGATGCAGAAACTACTAAATCTTTCTCTATACCTATAGAAAAATATTAAAAAAAGAGGAGATTAAAGTTTCTTGTTGAATCATTTTATGAAGGGTGATTCAAAGAAAGGGGGGCAGTAAGTGATGCAAAAGAGGGTAATCACTGGGCTGGATATTGGAACTACAAAAATTTGTGTTATCATAGCAGAAATAACACAAGATGGTATCTTGGAAGTAATTGGAATTGGAACTAGCCCCTCTATAGGCCTGCGAAAGGGTGTAGTTGTCGATATTGATCAGACGGTTAAAAGTATTTTGGATGCTGCAAGTAAGGCTGAAAGGATGGCAGGGGTTCTAATAGATACTGCTTTTGTTGGTATAGCAGGTGCTCATATTAATTCGGTAAATAGCCGTGGTGTTGTGGCTGTTACTGGATCAGAAAAAGAGATAAAAGATAGTGATATTATACGAGTAGTGGAAGCGGCTCAATTTATTAATATTCCTCCAAATCGTCATGTGATTCATGTTTTGCCGAGAGAGTTTATAATCGATGGATGTCGAGGAATTAAAGATCCTTTGGGTATGTCTGGTACTCGTTTAGAGGTTGATGCTCATATAGTAACTGGTTCGACTACTTCAATACAAAATTTGATTAAAAGTGTGAAAAAAGCAGGAATTTCTGTTTCAGAGGATAATGTGGTTTTAGAACCACTTGCTGCTAGCTCAGCAGTATTAAGTGAAGATGAACAGGAGTTGGGTGTTGTTTTAATTGATATCGGTGGAGGCACAACAGATATTGCTATTTTCCAAGAGGGTAATATTGCTTATACTTCTGTTTTACCAGTTGGCGGAGATCATGTGACAAATGATATTGCCGTTGGTCTTAGATGTCCGGTATTAAAAGCGGAAGAGTTGAAAATAAAAAATGGCTGTGCAGTAATAGAACAGGTTTTTGAAACGGAGATCCTAGAAGTGCTTGCTGTTAGTGGTAAAAGGAGTCATCAAATTTCTCGAAAGTACTTATGTGAGATAATTGAACCAAGAATGTATGAGATTTTTTCTTTGGTTCAAAAAGAGATTGTTAAAGCAGGTTACGAAGGACTGTTACCTGCAGGAGCGATATTGACTGGGGGAGCTTCTTTGTTAGAAGGGAATCTTGATTTGGCGAGTGAAATTTTGGATATTCCTGTTAGATTAGGAACTCCTGATGGAATTCATGGATTGGTTGATTTTTTGGCTAAAGATATTTATCGCTTCCAGAACGATAAAAATTCTTTAAATACAGCGGCTTTCGCCACTGCAGTTGGATTGCTTCGGTATGGTTCTAATCAAATTTTTCATGTAGAAAATTTTAGTATTAGAGAAAATAACCTGTTAGAAAACCTCTTTGACCGATTACGCGGTTGGGTAAAAGACTTTTTTTAACAAAAGATTAGTGAACTCGTCCAGCTAAAGC
>JAGMES010000053.1 GCA_023128035.1 Halanaerobiales bacterium
TCTTAACGAATTGTTTTTAACTTTCATAAATTGCTCACACATCTGGGTTGGTAGAAAGCTGATTGTTATTTTATTCATTTCATAGTAGTCATTTAATTTATTAATATCCAGCCTAATTTCATTACTAATAATATGAATAGTTGCTCCTGCAATTAAATAGGAGAAAATCTCCCAAGCTGATGCATCAAAGCCAAATCCCGCATATTTGGTGCTATTATCATCAGATGTTACTCCATAATAGTCATTATGCCAAATAGCTAAGTTTACCAATGATTTATGTAGAACCATTACACCTTTTGGTTTTCCAGTGGAACCAGAAGTATAGATGATATAGACCAAATCATTTGATTTATTGCAATTTTCAAGATTTGCTGAATCCCCAGTATAAAATTCTTCATCTTCTAAATAAATGATTTCACCTGCAAAGGAGATTTGATTTAAAACCTCTTTTTGAGTCAGCAATATTTTAGTGTTAGAATCTTGAAGCATATACTTGATTCTGTTATCAGGATAATCAATATCAATCGGTAAATAAGCTCCCCCTGCTTTGATAATTGCCAAAACTCCAATTACCATCTCTAGAGATTTATCAACCATTATTCCTACAGGTTGATCTGGGCCAACCCCTTCCAACCGTAATACTCTGGCCAATTGGTTAGCCTTTGCATTTAATTCCTGATAGGTCAAACTGTTACCTTCAAAGATCACAGCAATACTATCTGGGGTCCTCGCAACCTGTTCCTCAAACAGTTGTTGAATTGTTTTTTCTTTAGGATAGTCAACTTTTGTTTTGTTAAATTCTTGTAGTAACATCCTTTTCTCATCATCATAAACAATACACAAATCATCTACAGATAGTTCAACATTGTCTAACATGTGACCCATTATTCGAGTTAAATGTTTTTCCATTCTCTCTATAGTTTCAGGGAAGAACAGATCAGCATTATATTGCATCCGCATAACAATTGATTCATTACTACTTACTACGATAGTAAAATTATAGTTAGTTAACTCAAATGCAGACTCAAATTCAGCTTTAAAATCAAATTGATTTTCCTCTACTGGAGAGTCAACTGGATAATTTTCAAAAACAATAATCGAATCAAAGATTTCACCTGCACATTGACTCAAATTTTGAATTTCTGCCAAAGATATATATTCATAATCTCGGATTTCTACCAATTGACCATTTACTTGCTTCAATAAATCACCAAAAGTCATCTGGTCATTTCTCTTAACCACAACAGGTAACGTATTAATAAAAATACCTACAATACTTTCTACATTTTTTAGTTTTGTTGGCCGACCTGATACTGTCATTCCAAAACAGCTTTGATTTGTATTATTGTATTTTTGTAACAAAATACCCCATGCTGTTTGTAAAAAAGCATTCATCGTTATATTATTCAAACGGCAAAATTCAGCAATATCTTTTGTCTTTTTTTGATCAAGTACAAGCTCTCTATTAATTGATGTGGTTATAATTTCATTTTTTTTAGGTTTGCGATCATATGGTAATAATGTTGGCATATCAAAATCACTCATATAATCTTTCCAAAATAACATTGCTTCTTCATAATCCTGATTTTTCAACCAATCAAGATACTTAGAAAATTGCGCTACTGGTTTTGGAGGTAATAGCAAATCATTACATAAACAATGATATATATTAAAGAAATCACCAAGTACAATCGGGACACTCCACCCATCTAAAAGAATGTGGTGGAATGTCCAACAAACAAACAATTTTTCATCTGACATCTTGATAAATGATACCCGATTCAATCTACCCTTTTCAAAATCAAATTCTTTATTCAAATCTTCTTTTTTGAAATCTTTAATATATTGTTCCTTTTCAATATCTTCTAAATAAGATGCATCATAATCATAAATCTCTGCCTCTTTAAAATTTAACACAATTTGAAATTGATTTTTCGACTCTTTCCAACGAAAGTCTGTTCTAAATATTTCGTGCCGATTAATTACTTCTTGCCAGGCTGCTTTTAAACAGTCTAAACTTATTTTTCCTTCAAGGTAAAAACTAAATTGTTCATAATAATTACGATGATCTTCTTCTAAAAGACTATAAAAAAGCATAGCACTTTGCATTGAGGTCAGCTTATTAATTTTTAATGCTTTGACTTTTCCCACTACTTTCGCTCCCCTCTTCTAATCTATCTAAGAAAAATCGTAGAGTTCATTTAATAAATCAAACTCCTCATCATCCATCTCATCACTAAGCTCAAAATCTGATACTGTGTGTGTTTGTGTGGTCTGATTAATACAATGATCGATTATTTCTTTTAAACTATTTACATACGAAATTTGGAGTTGACTCATTAAATCTTTATCAAAATATTTTACATTATAATTTAAAGATAACTGTAGTTTGTTACTGATAATCATACCATTTATATCTATTAAGTAATTATGTTGATTATCAGGATGAACATAACTTCCTACGTCTTCAAGACAAGCTGATAATAATCTATCAGTATCCTCTTTCGTTTCAATAGTATTATCAAATTGTCCTAAGTAGTTAAAGGAAATTTCAGGATTTAACTCTCTCAAATATTTATTATCTTTCAAATATCTTAAAACTCCAAAGTTTAGACCTTTATTTGGTACTCTCCTAAGACTCTCTTTAACATGTTTAATTGTTTCCTCAATATTTTCTTTCTTTTCAAAGTAAACTGGATATGCACTTGTAAACCAACCAATTGTCCTCGATAGATCTACATCTTTTAATATCTCTTCTCTTCCATGACCTTCAAGATTGAGTAATACTGTCTCTTTTTCCATTACTTCAGTTATCGCTATCAGAAGAGCAGAGAGCAAGATATCATTTATCTCTGTATTATAAACCCAATTTACTTTTGTCAGTAATTTTTCTGTATATTCTTCATCTAGTTCGATCTGTAAGCGCTCATCATCTTTAAAATGCATCTCTTTTTCATCAACATCTATCAAAGAAGCAATCTTTGTTTGATCTATTGACTCCCAATAACTTATATCTACTTTTCTCCTCTTCGCATAGTTAGATAATTTTTCGCTCCACTCTTTGAATGATGTAGTTTTCAATGGTAATTCTTTCTGAAGATTTGAATAATAAAGAGTTTCAATATCTTCCAGTAAGATTCTCCATGACACACCATCGATCACTAGATGATGAATAGGAATAAATAAGCGTTTTCCGTTCTCACCCAAATCAAATATAATCGCTTTGATTAATAAATCTTTTTCAAGATCTAAACTATCTTGAATTCGGTTAGCAAACTTTTTAATTTTCTCTTTTTGAGTTACATATGGTTCATTAGATAAATCGATGATTTCTAGTTTAAAATCAACTTCATCTACTCTTCGATTGATTTGACTAATTTGACCTTCCAAAACTTTATAGATCATTCGAATAGCATCATGATGTACAATAATCTTTTCAAATACCTTTTCTAACAACTCTAGATCCACATCATTCTTCAAGGCAAAAAGATTACCCTGATTAAAATATTGTGGCTCCTGAAAGTTCTGTTCAAAGAACCATCTTTGAATTGGTAAGAGTAAAACTTCACCTTCTACCTCTTCTTGAGAAATAATATCTTTCTCTTCTGTATAATCTACATTTGCTATCAAATTAGCAATTGTCTTATATCTAAAGACATCTTTTACCGTAATATTGATTCCTTCCTGATTAGCTCTGGACAGAATTTGAATTGCTTTAATAGAGTCACCACCCAATTCGAAAAAGTTATCATTAATTCCAACTCTAACTACACTCAAAACTTTTTTCCATATTTTTGATAGCTTTTCTTCAATTTCATTGGTTGGTGCTGCATACTCTGTTTCCGTACAAATATTTCCCTCTGGTTCTGGAAGTGCTCTTCTATCTACCTTTCCGTTTGAAGTCAATGGCACCTTTTCTAGACTAATGAAATATGAAGGAATCATATAATCTGGCAACTCTTTCGAACAATGCTCTCTCAGTTCAGATATCGGTATTTCTCTTTCTGAAACTATATATGCACAAAGATATTTCTTACCATTGTCATCGACTTTATCCAAAACAACTGTTTCTTTTATTGCTTCATGCTGCAACAGTTGATTTTCTATCTCGCTCAGTTCGATTCTGAATCCTCTAATTTTTACCTGATAGTCAATCCGACCTAAGAATTCAATATTACCATCTGGAAGCCATCTTACTAAGTCTCCAGTTCTATACATTTTCTCATCAAGAACATCTGGATTAACCCTATAAGGGCTTGATACAAATTTTTCTGCTGTCAACTCTGGTTGTCCCAAATATCCTCTGGCTAATCCATCTCCTGCAATACATAATTCTCCTGGAACTCCAACAGGTTGTAATTGGTTCCATTGATCTAATATATATACCTGTGTATTAGATACTGGTTTGCCGATTGGGATCGTATAATGATATTCCTGTTGAATTCCAAAATAGGTTGTGAATGTTGTACTTTCTGTTGGACCATAACCATTGATTATGCTTAAAGATGGATGCTTTGCTCTTACCAAATTGATATGCTTTGGTGATAATGCATCTCCTCCAACAATTAATGTTTTCAATTCTGCAAAAATATCAGGATTTTCTTCTAACAATTGATTAAATAATGGAGCCGTCAACCAGATCATGCTAATTTCATTATCTTTCAGTTTGGTTTCAAATCGATCCGCTGATAACAGATCATCTTTACTAATCAGATACAGAGTTGCTCCATTCAACAATGAACCCCAAACCTCAAAGGTTGATGCATCAAAAGCCATTGAACCAGTTTGTAATATTCGATCATTTTCATTAATAATTAACATGTTGGAATTTTTAATTAACCGATTCACGTTTAGATGTTTGACCATAACACCTTTGGGTTTGCCTGTAGAACCAGAAGTATAGATAATATAGATCAAATCTTCAGGTTGATTGAGATTTACCAGATCAGAATTATCTCCAGTATAGATATCTTTATCTTCTAGAGGAATCCTTTCACCATCAAAATGAACTTGACCAATCAAATCCTTTTGAATCAGTAAAATTTTTGCCTCTGAATCGCTCAACATATATTCGACTCTGCTTTCTGGATAATCGATATCAATTGGCAAATAAGATCCTCCTGCTTTGATAATTGCCAATACACCAATAATCATCTCTAAGGATTTATCAGTCATAATGCCAACTGGTTGGTCTGATTCAACACCTTTTGCTCTTAACAGATGGGCCAGTTGATTTGCTTTTGCATTAAGCTCTGCATAAGTTAAGCCTTGATCCTCATATACTACTGCAATCTTTTCTGGTGTCTTTACAACCTGTTCTTCAAATAATTGCTGGATTGTTTTCTCTTTTGGATAATTGATTATAGTATCGTTAAATTCATTTAAAATTTGTGTTCTTTCTTCTTCTGAAATCATTTCTATCTTTGCTATTTGTAACTCAGGTTTTTCGACAATTCGTTTAAGTAAGTTAATAAAATGTCTGGACATTCTTTCGATAGTCTCTGGTTTGAACAGTCTAACACTGTATTCTAAACTGAAATAAATTTTCTGATCAGATTCAAAACCACTCAATGTTAGATCAAATTTAGAAATCTTAGAACCAATTTTGCAAGGCTTAAACTGTAAATCTTTCATATATAGACCAGATTCATTTGCATTTTGCAAAACAAACAGAACATCAAAGAGTGGATTTCTACTCAAATCTCTTTCCAAATCCAGTTTCTCAATCAACATTTCAAATTGATAATCCTGATTTTCATATGCTTTTAAGGAGTTTTCTTTTACTTCTGATAAAAATTCTGCAAAAGTTTTGTCACTCGCTGGATAATTCCGCATTGCCAATGTATTAACAAACATTCCGATAATGTTTTCTAAATCAGCATGTCGTCTTCCAGCAATTGGTGAACCAATAACAATGTCATCCTGTTTAGCATATTTAGCCAGAAGAAGATTAAAAGCTGACAAAAGTACCATATATAAGGTTGCCCCATTTGAAGATGCCAGAGTATGTATTTTTTCTGTTAATTCTTCACTTGCTTCAAATATAAAGTAATCTCCCTCAAAACTCATTAATGCTGGTCGTGGTTCATCTGTTGGTAGATTTAAAATAGGGATTTCCCCGCCTTGCAAGCCTTCAAAGACTTCTAACCAATATTCTTCTTGTTTTTTCAGATCTTCAGACGCAAAAAGTTTATTCTGCCATGCTGAAAAATCTTTATACTGTACTCGAATATCTAGTAAATCTTTTGTTTCATACAGGCTTGCTATTTCCTTAAACATAATATCTGTAGATGTACCATCAGAAATAATATGGTGTATATCCAGCATAAATAAATGTTTCTTCTCTGATATTTTCATTAACCCCACTCTAAGTAAAGGGGCTTTACTTAAATTAAATGGTTTCACAAATTCATTAAAGATTTCCTCAATTTCAGTTACAGACGGTTCACCTTCACAATCAGCAAAGAGTTCAATTGCAAAATCAACATCTTGATGAACTCTTTGCACTGGCTTACCATCCACAATCTCAAAAGATGTTCTCAAAGATTCATGGCGATTAATCAATTCTTTAAACACATATTCAAAGTGTTCCAACTCAAGTTCACCTTCAATGAACATGAAACTTGGGATATTATAAGTTGTACTTTCACCCTCCATCTGTTCGATAGCAAATATCCGTTTTTGTGCCGAGGAAACTGGGTAATATTCCTGTACTTCAACTGTTTCAATTGCAACATACTTAGTCTCTTCCATACTATTGATATATTCTACCAATCCTTTAATCGTTGGAGTTTGGAAAATTTCTTTCAACGGCAGTTCTACATCAAATTCTTTCAATATTTTTGAAGCCAGTTGAGTAGCTTTTAATGAATGACCCCCTAATTCAAAGAAATCATTATAGATTCCTACTTGTTGAATACCCAGGATTTCCGACCAAATTTTTGCCATTCTTTCTTCAGTCTGATTCGTTGGTGCTACGTATTCTACACCTGTAGCAATACTTCCATTCGGCTCTGGTAAAGCTCTCCGATTAATCTTACCATTTGAAGTTAGTGGCATTTTTTCTAATTGGACAAAATATGATGGAATCATATAGTCTGGTAGATCCACAGACAGATATCCCCTTAATTCGGATACCGTTAACTCTCGATCAGCGACAATATATCCACATAGATATTTAGCATTATTCACATCAGTCAAATACAACACAATTGCTTCTTTGATCTCACCATGATTTAATAATTGATTTTCAATCTCGCCAAGCTCAATTCTAAATCCTCTAATCTTAACCTGGAAGTCGATTCGACCGAGGAATTCAATGGTTCCATCTGGAAGCCATCTTACTAAATCTCCTGTTTTGTACATTCTCTCACCAGGAACAAATAGATCATTAACAAATTTTTCTTTTGTTAAATCTGATCTATTTAAATATCCTCTCGCTAATCCATCACCAGCAATGCACAGTTCTCCAGGTACTCCAATTGGCTGAATCTGATTTTTCTGATCTAAAATATAAACTTTCGTGTTAGAAACTGGTCTTCCGATTGGAATATTGTCATTGTAATCTTTTGTTATTCTAAAATAAGTTGTAAATGTAGTACTTTCGGTTGGACCATAACCATTAACCACATTTAACTCTGGATAAAGTGCACGAACCTGGTTAATATGTTTCGGTGATAATGCATCACCACCAGATATCAATGTTTTTAATTCAGAGAAAATATTAGGATTTTCTTCTAACATCTGATTAAACAATGGAGCTGTCAACCAGATCATAGTAATCCGATACTCTTTTAACCGAGCCTCAAACCGTTCAGCTGATAACATCTCATCTTTACGAATCAAATACAGGCTTGCACCCTTTAATAATGAACCCCAAATTTCAAATGTTGATGCATCAAAGGCCAAAGAACCTGTTTGCATAATCCGATCATCTTGATGAATAATCAGCATATTGGAATTATTGATCAAGCGGTTAACATTTTTATGCTCAATCATTACTCCTTTAGGTTTTCCACTTGAACCAGATGTATAAATGATATAAATAAGATCATCTTTCGTATTCAGATTTTCTAGATTGGTCTCATCACCCCTGTAAAGTGTTGCCTCGTCCAAATAAATCATTTCACCTTCAAATGGAATCTCTTCTGCTAACTCTTGCTGAATCAATAAAACCTGTACAGCAGAATCTTCTAGCATGTATTCAACTCTGTTTTCTGGATAATCAATATCAATCGGTAAATACGCGCCCCCTGCTTTAATAATTGCTAATACGCCAATAATCATCTCTAAAGATTTATCAGACATAAGTCCAACAATTTTATCTGGGCCAACTCCTTTTTCTCGCAACACTCTTGCTAACTGATTCGCCAATTGATTTAACTCCCGATATGTCAAACTTTCCTCTTCAAAGACTAGAGCAATGTTCTCTGGCGTTCTTTCTACCTGTTCTTCAAACAATTGCTGAATTGTTTGATCAATTGGATAATCTACTTTAGTATCATTAAATTCTATCAATATTTGTTCTTTCTCTTCATCTGAAACGATCAATATATCTCTAACCATTTGCTCAGCATCATCCAACATTGCATTTAATATCTGCATCAGATGACCCTGTATTCTTTCAATAGTCTCTGAATTAAATAATGCTGCATTATATGAAACCTTCAGATCAATAGTCTCATGGCTCATGACAGTCATACTAAAATCATAATTACTTAACTCAAATGCCGAATCAAACTCAATACTAAAGTCCAGCATATTATCCTGCACAGACCGCCTGAGATAATTTTCAAATACGATAATTGAATCAAATAATTTTTCAGAAGAAGCACTCATTTTTTGAATTTCTGCTAAAGATATATACTCATACTCGCGAATTTCAACCAAACGTTCATTTGTTTTCCGTAAAAGTCCAGTAACTGTTTCCACTTCCTCTGTTTCTACAATAACTGGCAATGTGTTAATAAATATACCAACAATACTTTCAACATTTTCCAAGGTAGTTGGTCGACCAGAAACTGTCGTTCCAAAACAGCTTTCATTAGTATTGTTGTATTTCTGTAGCAAAATGCCCCAGGATGTTTGAATCAATGTATTAATGGTAAGATGATGCCTTTTACAGAATTCGTTAATCTCCTTTGTTTTGCTTGAATCAATTGTAAAATCTCTGGTCATTACTTCCGAAATAATATTACCTTTTTTTGATTTATTATCATATGGCAGTAACGCTGGTTCAGAAAAATCACACATATAATTCGACCAGTAATCCAACCCTTGAGTACGATCCTGCTTATCCAACCATTCCAGATAATCACTAAACTGTGCTTTAGGCAGTGACAAACTAGAACTATTGGTAACAAGATTATGATATATTTCAAATAACTCTCCCAGTACAATCTGTACACTCCATCCATCCAACAAGATATGATGGAATGTCCAGGAAACCCAATATCTATTATCCGCCAGTTTTAGCACTGTAACTCTGTTCAACTTACCATTTTCAAAATCAAATCTATGATCTAAGTCTTCTTCTTTGAACCTACTGATATATTCTGCTTGTTCAGAAGAATCTGACCCTGATAAATCTAATTCATTCAATGTAATTTTTACTTCAGGGAATATTATTTGAACAGGATTTTTGAGTCCTTTGCTCAAGAAAGATGTTCTAAATATTTCATGCCTATTGGTGACCTCTTGCCATGCTAAGTTAAATTGTTCAATATCAATCTCTCCATTAAGATAAAAACAAATCTGTTCACAATAATTTCTACCAGTCTCATTAAGAAGATTATGGAATAACATTCCTTCCTGCATTGGAGTTAGAGCATACATTTTCACATTTTCCAACTCAATAGTTTGAGCGATTGTTTCAAAGTCTTTTTCTTCTAACATGTTTTCCAATCCAAAATCAGATGCTGTATATTCCCGTTCATCCTTATTTGCACAATGCTCAATTATATCATTTAGAGCTTGCGTATATAATTTTTGAAGTAGTTGCATTTTATTAGACTCTAAATACTTAGCATTGTAACTTAAGGACAACTGCAATTTGCCATCAATATCTACACCATTGATGTCAATCAAATGAGCATGATCATTTTCTAAATGAAAACTTGATCCAGAATTTTCTTTACATCTGGAGAGTAAGCTATCGCGATCAATAACACCATCAAATTGCCCTAAATAATTAAATGAGATTTCTGGATTCAATCCAGCTAATAATGGATTATTTTTTAATTCTCTAGCTATGCCAAAGTTAACTCCTTTATTTGGAATTTTACGCAAACTTTCTTTGACATGCTTAATGGTTTCAGAAATACTCTCTTGCTTTTCAAAGTACACTGGATAAGTACTTGTAAACCACCCAATTGTTCTAGATAAATTTACACCTTTTAATATTTCTTCTCTTCCATGACCTTCAAGATTGATAAGAAGAGTCTCAATTTCCAATACTTCTGTAATAGAAAATGTAAGCGCAGATAATAAAATGTCATTGATTTCTGTATTATAAGCCCAATTAACTCTACTCAACAATTTCTCAGTCTGTTCTTCTGTCAACTCTATCTGAACAATTTGATGATCTCTTAAATAATTTCCCTCAATTTGACCTTCAAACAATGATTCAATTTTTGACAGATCAATTTGTTCCCAATATGAAATATCAATCTGGTTTTCCTTTGCATAATCATTCAACTTTTGACTCCAGTCTCTAAATGATGTAGTTTTCAAAGGTAACTCTGTTTCCATACGGGAAATATACATATTTTCAATATCTTCTAACAATATTCTCCAGGATATACCATCAACCACCAGATGGTGAATCGTTAATAATAATCTTTTCCCATTTTCACCAAGATCAAATACGACTCCTCTAAATAGTAAATCTGTTTCTAGATCAAGACAATTTTGAACCTCAGCACTGATCTCATAGATTTTTGTTTCCTGAACTGAATATGAGCTTTCTGTCAAATCCACTAACTCTAGCTTAAAGTCAATCTCCTCTACTCTTCTATTAGATTGAATAATTTGACCATCAATGATCTTATAGCAAATTCTTAATGCGTCATGATGTTTTATAACTTCTTTAAATACATTTTCTAGCAATGCCAGATCAACATCTTCAGACAACCTAAACAGATTATTCTGGTTAAAGAAATGTGGATGATTTAAGTCTTGTTCAAAGAACCACTTTTGAATCGGTGTCAGTAATACTTCACCCTCAACCTCTTTTTGAGAGATTGCTAATACTGGTTTACTATAATCAATATTGTTTAACATATCAGCAATTGTTTTATTCTTGAAGACATCTTTAACCGTCAAACGCATTCCAAGTTGATTCGCTCTTGAAGTAATCTGAATTGCTTTAATTGAATCTCCACCCAATTCAAAGAAATTATCATAAATACCGATTCTGTCTTTACGGAGTATTTCTTCCCAAATTTCTACCATTTTTTCTTCCAGCTCATTAGTCGCGGCCACATATTTTGTACTCACTTCAATACTAGCATCTGGTGCAGGTAGAGCCTTTCTATTAATCTTTCCACTCACTGTTAATGGCATTTCTTCTAGATGCACAAAGTAGGATGGAATCATGTATTCAGGCAGTTCTTCTGCTAAATGCTCTCTTAAATCAGAAACAGATACATCACTTTCATTAATAACATATGCACAAAGATATTTGTTACCATTATCATCTATTCGATCAATAACAACAGCTTCTGTAATTGCAACATGTAACAATAAACTATTCTCAATCTCACCTAATTCAATTCTAAATCCTCTAACCTTAACCTGATGGTCAATTCGACCCAGATATTCGATATTACCATCTGGTAACCATCTAGCTAAATCACCTGTTTTATACATTCTTTCACCTGGTTTAAATGGATTAGAAACAAATTTTTCTCCTGTCAACTCTGGTCTATTTAAATATCCACGTGCTAAACCGCCCCCTGATAAGCATAACTCTCCTGCAACTCCTATCGGTTGAAGATTATTATATTTATCCAAAATATATGTATTAATATTTTGAATAGGCTTACCTATAGGTACATTAATCTCATCACTTAAATGAATCAATGAATATTTTGTAGCATAAATTGTCGATTCAGTTGGACCATAAATATTTTCGAAGATTACATTTGGAAGTAATCGATAAAACTTTCTTACCAAATCCTTGGAAATTGCTTCGCCTGCAACAAAGACATATTTTAATTTACTCAAAATCTCAATATCTTTTTGATCCAATGTATTTAATAACATCTTCAACATCGAAGGAACAAAGTTAATATGTGTAATATGATTGTCTTGAATTGTCCGAATGATGGATTTAGTTTCTTTTTCAGCATCTGGTTCCAAAATAACCAGTTTACCAGTACCCATAAACCAGCCATAGATTTCTGCACCTGATACGTCAAATATATATGTTGTCTTTAGCAGATAAACATCTGCTTCTGTAAATGGATATTCTCTTTGTAAAGCCATGATAACATTGACCAAACTCTTATGTTCGATCATAACCCCTTTTGGCTTTCCAGTAGAACCTGAGGTATAGATAATATATGCTAGATCATTTGATGTCATTGGTATATCCATGTTCGTACTTTCACCTGTGTATATACTTTCGTCCTCTAAGTCAATGATCTCACCACTAAATTCAATCTTATCATGCAAATGATGCTGAACTAATAAGAGATCTACACCACTATCCTCTAACATAAATTCGATTCTTTCCTCTGGGTACTCTTGATCAAGTGGTAAATAAGCACCACCCGACTTCAAAATTCCATAAATACCGATCATCATTTCTATTGAACGTTCTACTAGAATTCCAACAATCTGATTTGTTTTTACACCACGATCTCTTAATACCCTCGCTAATTGATTTGACTTTTGATTCAACTCACGATAAGTTAATTGTTGATCTCCAAAGACCAAAGCAATATGATCTGGTACTCGCTCGACTGCTTCTTCAAACAATTGATAAATTTTCTTTTCTTTTGGATAATCAACAAAAGTATCGTTAAAAGTGTCTAATAACTGTATTCTTTCTTCTGAAGAAATCATACCGATCTTTGATAATTTTACTTCAGGATTTTCAACAATTTCCTCGACAATATTTACAAAATGTCCTAACATTCTTTCGATTGTGTCTCTCTTAAATAAGCTTGTTGCATACTCAATGGCAAGCTGAATTTCATCTTCTAGTTCAAATGCATAAAATGTTAGATCAAATTTAGCGATTTTATTTTCAAAACGATATGGTATAAAGCGTAAACCTTCCATCTCCAAAGCAATGTCCTCTGTGTTTTGCAATACTAACATAACATCAAAAAGTGGATTTCTATTCAAATTTCTCTCTAAATCTAGTTTTTCTACCAACATTTCAAATTGATAATCCTGATTTTCATATACTTGGAGTAAATTTTCTTTAACTTCTGCTAAAAATTCTGCAAATGAATAATCTGCCATTGGATGATTTCTTAATGCCAATGTGTTAACAAACATACCAATTGTTTTTTCAAGATCTGCATGTCTTCTACCGGCAATCGGTGAACCAACAATTATGTCATCTTGATTGGTATATTTAGCCAAAAGAACATTAAAGGCCGCCAATAAAGTCATATATAAGGTTACACCTTTATCAGCTAATAGTTCATACAACTTCGCAGATGTTTCTTTGCCTAACTTAAAGTCAACCATATCTCCAGCAAAGTTCATCCCAGATGGACGTGAATAATCTGTGGGCATATTCAAAACTGGAATTTCATCATCAAATTGTTGATTGAGCCAGTACTTTTCCTGTTGACGATACATCTCTGTTCTAAATAGGTTATTTTGCCATGCTGAAAAATCTTTATACTGTACTTTTTGTTCAGTTAATTCTTTTCCAGCGTATAAATCAAACAACTCATTTATAAATATACTCAATGATGTTCCGTCAGCAATGATATGATGCATATCAAATAAGAACATATGCTTATTCTCTACCTGAATAAGATGAACTCTCAATAATGGTGCCTTGTTTAGATCAAATGGTTGAATAAATTCTGCAATAATTTTTTCAACCTGGTTTTCTTCGACTTCTAAATAATTTAAGTTAAATTCCACATCTTTTTCTATTATTTGAACTGGTTCTCCATCTATAATGGTAAAGGATGTTCGGAATGCATCATGCCGTTTGATTAACTCTCTAAGTGCATTTTCAAAACGTTCTTTATCAAGGTCACCTTCAAGTGTAAATGCTCCAGATACATTATAGCTTGAATCATTCTCCTTTATCTGATGAAGTGCAAACAGTCGTTTCTGTGCTGAGGATACTGGATAATATCCATATTCTTCTACTCTTTCGATAACTGTATAAGGAGTTTTGGCATATCTACGAATAATTTTCGCCAGACCTTCAATCGTTGGTACATTAAATATCTCTCTTAATGGTAATTCAACATTGAATTGTTTGTTGATTTTTGCAACCAAAATACCTGCCTTTAATGAATGACCTCCCAGTTCAAAGAAATCATCTCGAATTCCGATCTTTTCAGTTTTGATAACTTGAGACCATATCTGAACTAGTTTTTCTTCAATTTCATCTCTAGGAGCAATATATTCTCTACCAGTACTGATTTTTCCATCAACTTCTGGCAAAGCCTTACGATTGATTTTCCCATTTGGTGTTAATGGCATTCTTTCCAATTTTACAAATACTGCTGGAATCATATATTCTGGCAACTCTTTTGATAAATATTCTTTCAACTCTGATATAGATATTTCCCGATCTGAAACAAAATACGAACATAAATAATCATTTTCTGACTGGTCTTGACGAGCTATAACAACAACCTCTTTGATTGCTTGATGACTTAACAGAAGATTTTCTATCTCACCTGGTTCAATTCTATAACCTCTAATTTTAACCTGATGGTCAATTCTTCCTAAAAACTCAATATAACCATCTTTCGTCCATCTAACACGATCACCTGTCCTATACATCTTTTGACCAAAGACAAAAGGATTTGCAATAAATCGTTCTTCTGTCATCTCGGGTCGATTAAAATAACCTTTTGCCAAACCATCGCCAGAAATACATAACTCACCCGCAACTCCTATTGGTTGTAAATTAAAGTTTTTATCCAATACATAAACTTTAGTATTATTAGATGGTTTTCCAACATATACAATCTCGGTTTCAGAATTATAAGGAATCTTATAATGCAAAGTATCATCAGAACATTCACTTTGACCATACGCATTTATTAGACTAATTTTATATTTTTTGTAAAATTTATTAACAAGAGCTGGTGCAACTTTTTCACCTGTTAAAATCAATAAACGTAAATCAGGAAGTTGAATTTGTTCTTCTCCCTCATCTAATAACTCCAAATAAGCTTTTAGGAGTGATGGTACAATCTCTAAAACACTGATTTGATCTTCTTTAACCCGTTTTAATAGTCCAATCGAGTCATGAATTATATCTTCCGAATAAATAATAAGCTCCGACCCAATAAATAATGGTGAGAAAACTTGCCAGATAGATGCCACAAAGTTAATGGTCAAATTGTGACAGAGACGATCTTTAAATGTCAGATCCAATTCTCTAATTTTTGTAAATGCATGGTTGATGATCCCCTTATGATGCAGCATAACTCCTTTGGGCTTACCAGTAGAACCAGATGTATATATTAGGTAAGCCAGATCATCAGATTGTTCTTCTGTTTCTAATGATTCCATTGGAAATGCATTCAACATCTCTATATTCACATCGATTACTTTTCCAGAAAAGTCAGCAAGCAAAGCATAACTATCCATCTTCAGAAGCACAGGCGCACCACTGTCTTCCAATAAAAGCTGGATTCGCTCTTTTGGATACTTTTGATCAATCGGAAGACAGATACCTCTTGCTTTTAAAATACCAATAATTCCAATAACCATTTCCAGTGAACGTGGTAACATCAAACCAACAACCGTATCTTTCTCAACACCATTCTCTCTTAAAAGTCTTGCCAATTGATTCGTTTTCTCATCTAACTCATGATAGGTCAGCCGCTGATCTTTAAAGATAAGTGCAGTCCGTTCAGGGGTTTTTGCTACCTGTTCAGTAAAGAGTTGATGAATTGTCTTCTCTTTTGAATAACTTACCTGTGAGTTATTGAATTCATTTAATAATTGTTCTTTTTCAACTTCAGAGATAATTTCTAAATTTTTAACAACTTGAGCAGGTTCAGTCAATATAGCTTTCATTAAATAATAAAAATGTTGTTTGATTCTAGTAATCGTATCCGGCATAAATAATTTTTTATTATATGTAAATCGAATTACAGTTTTATCAGCAACTGCCGCGGAAATACTAAAATCGTAATTTGTTAATTCAAAGACAGAATCAACTGTAAGTGCAAAATCTAAATTATCCCTTTTTTGTAACGAACTAACTGGATAATTCTCAAAAACGATCAGTGAATCAAACAGTTCATCTGTATGGTCAACCATACTTTGAATCTCTGCTAAAGATACATATTCATAATCTCTAATTTCAACTAACTGATCATTTACTTTCCTTAATAAATGCAGTGCAGTATCCTCTTCTTCTGTTCTAACAATAACTGGTAAGGTATTGATAAACAATCCCGCTATCTTTTCAACATTTTTCAATTCTCCAGGTCGACCAGAAACAGTCATTCCAAAACAACTTTCAAAAGTATTATTGTATTTCTGTAACAATAAACCCCAAATTGTTTGAATGAATGCATTCACAGTTAGATTATTTTGCTTACAGAATTTATTTAAGTCTTGAGTAATCTGCTCATTATATTCAAATACTTCTAACCCAACTTCAGAAATAACTTCACCCTTATTAGCTTTTTTATCATAAGGTAAAGGTGTTGTTTCTGAGAAATTCTTCATATAATTTTCCCAGAATTTTATACCTTTATTTTTATCACACTTTATCAGCCAATTTAGATAATCCCCAAATTGAGGTGCTACTTCCTTTGTAAGTGTAAGTTTACCTACTCGATGATGATAAATATTAAATAAATCTCCTATAATAATTGGCATACTCCAACCATCTAACAAGATATGATGGAATGACCAGCAAACTAAATATTTTTCTTCAGAGATTTTAAGTAAAGAAAATCTGTTTAACTTTCCTTTCTCAAAATCAAATTTGGTATTTAAATCTTTTTCTTTAAATTCAACAATCCGTCTCTCTTGCTCAGAAACACTTAAGTTAGAGAGATCATAATAATCAAATAATAACTCAGTCTCCTCTAAAACTATTTGAATCGGTTTTCCTGTTCCTTTCCAGAAGAAACATGTCCTCATTATTTCATGACGTTTAACCACATCTTCCCATGCATTTTTGAAATGTTCGTACTCAATTGTCCCTTCCAAATAGAAACAAAACTGTTCATAATAATTTCTACTCTCTATATTCAGATTGTGATAGAACAACATCCCCTCTTGCATTGGAGTCAATGGATACATTTTAACAGTCTTTAAAGAAAAATTATTTGCTAATTCTACAAAATCGTTTTCTCCAACAAGATTCTCTACACCAAAATCAGATGCAGTGTAAATTCGTTCTTTCTGAGTGAGACAATGCTCAATAATCTCATGTAATGCCTTTTGATATGCTTCCTGAATAAGTTTGATCTGTTTTTGAGAAATATAATTTGCATCATAATTTAAGACTAATTGTAGTGTATCATTAACAACTCCACCATTAACATCAATAAGATGACTGTGTCTGTTTTCAATATGAAGACTTCTACCTGCATCTTCAGTACATCCACTTAAAAGACGATTGTTCTTATTTTCCTGCACAGCAAAACTATCATCAAACTGTCCTAAATAGTTAAAAGAAACCTCTGGTTTTAAATCTTTAAGTTGTTCTACATCTTTTAAAAATTTAGCAATACCATAGTTAACACCTTTATTAGGAACCATTCTGAGATTTTCTTTAACATGTTTCAGTATCTGATCCAGGCTATCTTGTTTCTCAAAATAGACAGGATAAGCACTGGTAAACCAACCAAATGTTCTAGAAAGATCAACATCTTCAATAATTTCCTCACGACCATGACCTTCTAAATTAACTAAAAGATTGTCTATTCCCATTACCTCACAAATCGCAATTGTCAACGCCGATAATAAGATATCATTGATTTCTGTATTGTATGCCCAATTCACTTTTGTCAATAACTGTTGTGTCCTCTCTTTATCCAGTACAATTGCAAACTCTTGATCAATCCTTTGATCATTCATTACCTTTTCTCTTCGAATGGATTGAATCTTTGATTGATCAAGCTTTTCCCAATATTCAACATCAATTGTTTCTGTATCAGCATAAATATTTAATTTTTGACTCCATTCCTTAAATGAAGTGGTTTTTAATGGAAGTTTAGCATCAAGACCAAATTCATATAACTTATTAATATCTTCTACCAAAATCCTCCATGATACACCATCTACCACCAAATGATGAATCGCAATTAGTAAGCGTTTTCCATCTTCTCCTAAATCAAAAACCACAGCCTTCATTAACAGGTCTTTTTCAAGATCCAGACTATTTTGCAACATTTCACTGATCTTAGCTAACTTTTCTTTCTGATTTATCAAATCAAAAACTTCTAGTTTAAAGTCAACTTCATCCATTCTTCGATTATACTGAATAACCTGATCATCAGTAACTTGATAGTTCATACGTAAAGCATCATGATGTGAAATTACTTTGTATAATACTTTTTCAAGTAATTCTAAATCTACATCATTAGGCAAAGTGAATAAATTCGTCTGATTAAAATAATGTTGTTGACTGAAGTTTTGATCAAAGAACCATTTTTGAATTGGTGTCAGTAATACTTCACCCACTACCTCTTCTTGTGAAGCTATAGCTTTTTTCTTAGCATAATCTACATTATTTAATAGATTAGCAATTGTTCTAAATTTAAAGATATCTTTAACAGTTAGATAAATTCCCTGCTCTTTTGCACGTGCTAAAATTTGAATCGCCTTAATCGAATCTCCACCCAATTCAAAGAAATTATTATGAATACCAACTTTCTCAATTCCCAATATTTCTCCCCAGATTTTAGCAAGATTCTTTTCATCTTGAGTAGCTGGTGCTATGTACTCTATTTCGATATCTCCCTTTGGAATTGGCAATTCTCTTCGATTCACTTTTCCATTAGCAGTCAATGGCAGCTGATCTATTTGAACAAAAAACGCTGGAATCATATAGTCTGGGAGATTTTTGGCCAAAAATTCTTTCAGTTCTACTGCTGACATTTCTTGATGAGCAGTATAGTAGGCACATAAATGTTTATTTCCATTAACATCTTCACGATCAATAACTACAATTTCGTTTACTTGTTTGTATTGTAATAATTGACTTTCAATCTCACCTAACTCGATTCGATATCCTCTAATTTTTACCTGACGGTCAACTCTACCTAGAAACTCAATACTACCATCAGGTAACCATCTGGCCAGATCCCCTGTTTTATACATTCTTTCACCAATACTAAATGAACTCCAAACAAACTTTTCTTTTGTTAATTCTGGAAGATGCAGATATCCCCGGGCCAGACTCTCACCAACAATACATAATTCACCTGGTACACCTACAGGCTGAAGTTGACTACTCTGATTAAGAATATAAACTTTTGTATTAAAAATTGGCTTTCCGATAGGAATATTGTTATACGCCCTATCCACAACAAAACTCGTAGTAACAACGGTATTTTCAGTTGGACCATAGTTATTTACTAAGAGATAATCATTATCAGCATAATATTTTAGCTTATCACCACCAGCTAACAATGCTCTCAACGAGTGATTTTTCTCTTTAGTAAATTGTTCACAAATTTGGGTAGGTAAGAAGCTTATAGTAATCTGATTATTTTCAAAATATTGATTAAGTTTTTCCATATTCAGCTTAATTTCAGGACTAATAATATGGATTGTCGCACCACTAACAATGTAAGGGAAAATCTCCCATACTGAAGCATCAAAACCAAACCCCGCGTATTTTGTACTGCAATCATTTGATGTTACAGAATAATAACTATTATGCCAACATACCAGATTTACCAGTGAATGATGTTCAATCATTACTCCTTTAGGTTTTCCAGTTGAACCTGAAGTATAAATTACATAAGCTAAATCAGTACTATCAGTGTCACTCTCCAGATTCGTAAAGTCTTTTGTATATAGCTTTTCATCTTCTAAATTAATTATTTCCCCGGAAAAGTTAATCTGCTCTGCCAAATGGTGTTGGGTTAATAAAAATGATGTTCCACTGTCAGTAAGCAAATACTCTATTCTCTCATCAGGATAAGCAGAATCAATAGGTAAGTAAGCTCCTCCTGCCTTCAAAATTCCCAAAATTCCTACTAACATTTCCAAAGATGGATCGACTAATATTCCAACAATTTGGTCTGTAGTTACACCCTTTTCCCTTAATACTCTCGCCAATTGATTGGCTTTCACATTAAGCTGATGATAGGTTAAGTTTTGCTTCTCAAAGACTGCAACTTTCTTTTCTGGAGTTTTTTCAACTTGGTCTTCAAATAACTTATGGATCGTTTTATCTATTGGAAGATCTACCGAAGTATTATTATATTCAAACAGTATCTGCTCTTTTTCTTCTTCTGAAATCATCTCAATTTCTGCAATTTTTAATTCTGGATTTTCTAAAATTTGATCAATAATTTTGCTCAAATGATTTAACAGTCTTTCCATAGTTTCCTTTGTGAACAGTTTTGAACTATACTCTAAATAAAAATCAATTCCCTGCATTTTTTCAACTGCTGTCAATGTAAAATCAAATTTAGATATTTTATACTCATAATGGTAAGGTTTCAAAAGCAAATCTTTCATATAAATATCCAATTGATCTGCCTTTTGCAATGTAAACATTACATCAAAAATTGGGTTGCGACTCAAATCTCTTTGTAAATCCAGTTTTTCTACCAGCATTTCAAACTGATAATCCTGATTTTCAAATGCTTTAAAAGAATTTTCTTTGACTTCTGCTAAAAATTCAATAAAGGTTTTCGTAGCTACTGGTTCATTTCTCATGGCAAGTGTATTTACAAACATTCCGATAACATTCTCTAAATCGTCATGTCTTCTTCCGGCAATCGGTGAGCCAACAATCAAATCTTCCTGACTTGTATATTTATGTAATAGAATATTAAAGGCTGCTAATAGCGTCATATATAGGGTTGCCCCATTTTTAAAAGATAACTTATTTAATTTATCTAATACGTTTTCTTGTAAAGAATAAACTAATAAATCTCCCTCATAACTCATAACAGAAGGACGTGGAGCATCTGTAGGCATATTCAATACTGGAATCGCACCCTGGCGCACATCTTCTACAAAAGTTGATAACCAGTATTCCTCTTGCTTTTTCATCTCTTCAGATTGGAATAGCTCATTTTGCCAGTTAGCAAAATCTTTGTACTGTATTTTTATTTCTGACAAATTTTTACCTTCATAGAGGCCTGTCAATTCCCTAAAGAGAATCTCCACTGAAGCTCCATCAGAAATAATATGATGCATATCCAAAATCAATCCATGCTGTTCCCCACATTGTACAAGACCCACTCTAAATAATGGGGCTGTATTTAAATCAAATGGCTGAACAAATTCATCAATAATTTCTGGAAGTTCATCTTTTTCTGCTTTCAAATACTGGATTTTAAAATCAACATTTTCATGAATTTTCTGTACTGGTTGACCTTTTACCAAGGCAAAAGAAGTTCTTAAAGATTCATGCCGTTGTATTAATCTCTTCCATGCATTTTCAAAAGAAATAAAATCCAATTCTCCGAATACCATTTTAACCATAGGAATATTATAAGTTACATCATCTCCAGAAAGCTCTCTTAAAGCAAATAACCGCTTTTGAGCAGAAGAAACTACATAATGCTCCTGTTTCTCAACTGGTTTGATTTCTGTATAGACAGTCTCCTCAGTACCACAAATATATTCTACAAGCTTTTTAACTGTATTATATTTAAATATAGCTTTTAATGGAAGTTCTACATTAAATATTTTAAACACTCTAGATGCCAACTGTGTCGCTTTTAATGAATGTCCACCTAATTCAAAGAAGTTGTCATTAATACTTACTTTTTCAACTCTTAAAATCTCTGACCATATCCTGGCCATTTTTTCTTCTTCTTCATTTGCTGGAGCAACATATTCTCTACTCTTAATACTTTCATCAGATTTTGGTAAAGCTCTTTTATCAAGCTTACCATTAACTGTTAATGGTAGCTTTTCTAGTTGAATAAAAAATGCTGGAATCATATAATCTGGTAAAGTTTCAGAAAGAATTTCTCTAAGCTCTACTACTTGAATCTCAGTATCAGAAACAATATAAGCACATAAATATTTGTTTCCACCTTCATCTTCTCTGTCAATTACAGCTACCTCTTTGATCTTTTCAATTTCCAGCAACTGATTTTCAATCTCTCCAAGCTCAATCCGAAATCCTCTAATTTTTACTTGATAATCAACTCTTCCTAAGAATTCAATATTACCATTGGGAAGCATTCTCGCCAGGTCACCCGTTTTATACATTTTCTGACTTGAAGCATAAGGGTTTTGGACAAATTTTTGATTAGTCAATTCTGGACGATGTAAATACCCCCGGGCCAGTCCTTCTCCAGCAATACATAAGTCACCTGCTGCTCCAATTGGCTGTAAATTATTATTTTTATCTAAAATATAAATCTGTGTATTAAAGATTGGTTTACCAATCGGTATATTTCGCTCATTTTCATTAACGACAAAACTCGTTGTTACTACCGTGTTTTCAGTTGGGCCATAGTTATTAATCAACTCATATGATTGCTCTTTGTAAATTTTAAGTTTATCTCCACCAGTAAGTAGTTTTCGCAGTGAAGTGTTCCCAGTTTCCATAAACTGTTCACAAATTTGAGTCGGTAAAAAGCTGATTGTAATCGAGTTAGTTGTAAAATATTCATTCAATTTTTCAGCATCCCAGCGAATCTCATCTAAGATCACATGAATTGTTGCACCCGCGATCAGATAGGGGAATATCTCCCATACTGACGCATCAAAACCAAATCCAGCGTATTTAGTGCTTTGATCATTAGAGGTAACTTCATAATAACTATTGTGCCAGGTTACGAGATTTATTAAGGATCTATGTTCAATCATAACCCCTTTGGGTTGTCCAGTTGAACCAGATGTATAAATTATATATGCCAAATTATTAGAATAATTTATTGATTTTAAATTTCCAACTTCACCTGTATATACCCCAGAATCATTAAGCAAAATAATTTCTCCATCAAAAAGTACTTCCTCTTTCAAATGTTTCTGGGTCAATAAAATTTTCGCTTTACTATCTTTCAACATATACTCAATTCTAGCCTGTGGATATTGAGGATCAATTGGTAAATACGCTCCTCCAGCTTTTAAAATACCCATAATTCCAACAAACATCTCCAACGATTGATCAACCATGATCGCTACGATCTCTTCTGATTGAACTCCTTCTTCTCTTAACCTCCTGGCTAATTGATTCGACTTTTGATTTAACTCACAATAGGTCAATTGCTGTGTTCCAAATACAACTGCTATCTCGTCTACTGCTCTTTCTACTTGTTCTTCAAATAATTGAGATATTGTTTTTTCTTTTGGAATTGAAACAGATAGACCACTCAATTTAGCTAAAAGTTGTTTTTTCTCCTCTTCTGAGACAATACTGATTTTTTGAACTAACTCTTCTGAATTAGAAAGCATTGCATCAATTAGATGATTCATGCTCTTTAAGATTCTTTCAACTGTCTCTGTTGTAAATAAGTCAGCATTATAAATTACTTTACCCATGATTGTTTTATCATTCGCAAAAGAAATTGTGAGATCATAATTCGTCAATTCAAATACTGAATCAAGACTTAACGAAAACGCATTATTCTTTAGTGTGATTTGCGGATAATTTTCAAATGCGATCATTGAGTTAAACATCTCACCAATTTGATCTATATTACTTCTACTTTTTAGTTCAGTCAGCGGTACATACTCATAATCTCTAATTTCCACTAACTGATCATTTACTTTTGTTACTAAATCTTTTATTGTTTCATTTTCTTCTGTTTTAATTACAATAGGTAGAGTATTGATCAAGATACCAACAATTTTTTCTACATTTTTAACTGAAAGTGATCTTCCCGAAACTGTCATACCAAAGCAACTTATATCCGTATTATTATATCTTTGTAATAACAATCCCCAGGCTGTTTGTAAACATGAATTAACTGTTATATTATTATTTCTACAAAATTCATTTATCTCGTCAGTTTTTTTCTGATCAATCTCAAAATGTATCTCGCGTGAATTTTTTATTATTTCATTCTGTGAAGTTGGATAGTCTCCTTGTAATAATGTTGGCTCTGATAAATCTCGCAGGTAATTTTTCCAGAAACTAAATGCTTTATTACGATCCTGTTTTTTGAGCCATTCCAAATAATTAGAAAACTGAACAGCTGGTTCAACTGGCAATCCCCCTTGATTTGCCAGACAGTCATAAATCTCTAAAAAATCTTTCAAAATAAGTTGTAAGCTCCAACCATCTATTAAAATATGATGGAAAGACCAACACATCAAATATTTTTCGCGTGACAATTTAACAATCAAAAGTCGATTCAACTTACCATTTTCAAAATCAAATGGCTTGTTTAAATCTTTCTCTTTAAGATCATTAATATATTTGTCCTTTTGAGTATCCTCTAAATCTGAGATATCGTAAACATAGATTTCTGATTCTTTTTCTCTTAAAACAATTTGTACAGGAACTTTGGATTCTTTCCAGATAAAATCTGTTCGAAAAACCTCATATCTATTTACTATTTGCTGCCAGGTTTCTTTTAATAAATCCAGATCTATCTTTCCCTCTATATTAAAACAAACCTGTTGACAGTAATTTCTCCCTTCTTGATTTAGAAGGTTGTGGTATAACATCCCTTCTTGTAATGGAGTTAGTGGATTTATTTTTAGTATTTTACTCACTTTAACACCCCCAAAAAACTATGTATAATATCAATTATATTTTTCTAAAAGTAATTCAAAACTATCCTGATCAAATTGTTCTTCAACTTCAAAATCTGAAACTGTATAGGTTTGATTCGTTTGATTCATACAATGCTCTATAATTTGATTCATACAATCTACATATGTACTCTGAATTCTTCTTATCAGGTCTTCTTTGAAATACTTCGCATTATACCCTAAAATTAGCTGTAATTTACCATTAATGACCATACCATTCAAGTCGATCTGATAATCATGTCGATTATCCTGATGCCAACTTGGGCCAGCATCTTCTTCACAATGTGATAATAAGTGTGAACGATCTGTGTTCAGATCAAATTGGCCCAAATAATTAAACGAAATCTCTGGAGTCAAACTTATTAGCTGTGTTTCATTCTTTAAATATCTCGCAATTCCATAGTTAATGCCCTTATTCGGTATTTTTCTAAGACTTTCTTTAACATGTTTAATAGTTGATTCAATATTTTCTTGTTTTTCAAAATAAACTGGGTATGAGCTGGTAAACCAACCAATAGTTCGTGATAAATCAACATCTTCCAATATTTCTTCTCTGCCGTGTCCTTCAAGATTTATTAGAAGATTTTCTGTTTCCATTACTTCAGTAATAGTCATAGTTAACGATGCCAATAATATATCATTAATTTCTGTATTATAAGCCCAATTAATTTTTGTCAACAATTTTTCAGTCTGCTCTTCATCCAGTTCGATTGTTAATGATTTATCATCTTTAAAAGAATGCTCATCATCGACAGAATAAGCTAATAATTTAATCTTTGATATATCAATTTGGGTCCAATATTCAACATCTATATCCCATGTTTTTACATAATCATTTAATTGTTTACTCCAATCCTTAAATGAAGTTGTTTTTAACGGCAATAATTTACTTAGATTAGACTCATATAAGTTTTCAATATCTTCTAATAAAATTCTCCAGGAAACACCATCAACAACCAAATGATGAACTATAATCAATAATCTTTTTCCATGTTCCCCTAAATCAAATACAATCACTTTAATTAACAAATCTTTTTCTAAATCTAAACTGTTTTGAATCTCCACACTGATCTCTTTTAATTTAGCATTTTGTGCATCATATGAATATCCAACCAAACTAATTACGTCTAATTTAAAATCAACTTCATCCTCTGAACGATTTAACTGGATAAACTGATCTTCAGTAAATTTATAACCCACACGCAATGCATCGTGATGAACAATAATTTTTTTAAATACATCTTCCAATCTCTCTAAATCCACATTATCTCTTAAAATGAAAAGGTTAGTCTGATTAAAGTATTCAGGATGATGTAAATTTTGTTCAAAAAACCATCTTTGAATAGGAGTCAGTAAAACTTCACCCACAATCTCTTCTTGCGAAATAGCTTTTGTCCGTTTTACATAATCTACATTCTTTAACAGCAGAGATATTGTTTTATATTTAAATACATCTTTCACTGTAAGATAAATTCCCTGTTCTTTTGCTCTTGCTAGAATTTGAATTGCTTTAATTGAATCCCCACCCAGAGCGAAGAAGTTGTCAGTAATACCAACCTGATCAACCCCAAGAAATTCTCCCCAAAGTTGAGCTAGCTTTTCTTCATCAGAATTGGTAGGTGCAACATACTCTTTATCAATACTTCTTTCTGGCATTGGTAATGCTTTTCGATCTACTTTTCCGTTTGCATTCAATGGCATTTGATCCAGACAGATAAAATATGCTGGTATCATATAATCTGGTAGTTCTTTAGCTAAATATTCTCTTAGATCATCTACAGATAATTCATCATCAGAAACTATATAAGCACAAAGATATTTATTATTAGAATCTACTTTATCTACCACTATAGCTTCTCTAATCTGATCATGACTCAATAGTTGATTTTCGATCTCACCTAACTCTATTCTGAATCCTCTGATTTTAACTTGACTATCAATACGCCCTAAAAATTCAATGTTTCCATCTGGAA